>JAGLDP010000080.1 GCA_023145515.1 Bacteroidales bacterium | reverse complement strand
ATTGATGAAATAATTTTTGCTTCTGCGGATATATCAACTCAGGATATCATCCGCAACATGCTCGCCATGAACAACTTACAAACCGACTACAAGATCTCCCCACCTGAGAGTCCAAGCATAATAGGAAGTAATTCAATTAATACGGCTGGTGATATGTATAGCATTGACATCAGCTCAATTGCAGAACCAGCCAACCGGCGAAATAAGCGGATTTTTGATCTGCTATCCTCTATCCTGCTAATCCTCACACTACCATTGAACATTTGGCTTTTCATTAAGCATACAGGCTCATATTTGCAAAATCTGATACAAGTATTCATCGGACGAAAAACATGGATTAGTTATTTCCCATACAAGGGAGAGGAACATCATCCACTACCAAAACTAAAACCAGGTGTATTGAATCCACGTCCTGATTTAAGCAATCCCATTACCTCAGTGCAGAAAGAAATGAACATAAATTATGCACGAGATTACCATTTGATGGAAGACTTGCGAATTTTCCTCCGGCATTTCAGGGGAATTTATTAATTTTATCACTCTTGTAATCCAAACCATCATGCAAATCAAGAGGTTTTTAATAATCACACTTTTAGCCAGCATCTACTTAATCGTTCCTGAGAGTACTCAAGGTCAGAATTACCGAGAGCAAATGAAGCTCATTAGATTAAAGCCCAATAACGTAATGGTTTTTGGAGTAATCAATGATTATACTGGAGAAAAACTATCCGGAGCAAGTATTTCTCTTTTCGATCCATCGATCCTTATTACTACAGAAACCATTCCTGTGGATGATATGGGTGAGTACTTATTTACTATTGAAAAAGGAAAGAAAATTGGCTTTTTAGTTGAGAAAGAAGGGTATTTCCCCTATTACCATGAACTTACAATTTCTCTGGATGCGGAAGATGAGTATGAGTATAAACTCCATTTGCCAGATGGAATACGCAAAACATACTCCCTGATTTATACATCTGATGGCACAATACCTTCTAATAATGATTTACTTGAAGAACTGATCAGCCTACTTATTAATCAAACCGGTCTTTCGATTTGGATGCCTGTTCAGGAAAACCCTCTCGGCAAATCCAGAATTACGTTTCTTGATAGTCTATTCCTGTCAAGAGGAATAGAGGATTATCGATTAATCTCAGGATCACTTCCTGGCGATACTGATCAAATTGTTGAGTTAAACTTTATGACAGATACTGAGGCTAAAGAGACTGATGCTTCTGTTTTTGAAGGCAAATCAATGGTTTCAGACAAGGATGATAAGTGGACTTTGCAATTCTCAGCAAGCAGAAGTGAATTAAGCGTTAAAGGTCTGAAAAATCTTAAAGACACCCGGATGTTTAAAGGCAAGGATGGCTATTACAGATATACATACGGAGTTTTCAATTCCAGACAAGAGGCTAATCAAGCCATCTCCTTTCTTCATGACAAAGGATTCAGCCAGGCATTCCCAAAACTGATTGGAAATCTAAAAAAACTATAGAATGCAAACCTTCTCTGGTAAGCAAATTGGTTTACGAGCTCTGGAACCATACGATCTGGAAACTCTTTATAAATGGGAGAATAATCCTGAAATATGGCAACTCGGACAAACCCTCAAGCCATTTTCAAGAGATATCCTGGTAAGATATCTCGAAACGGCTCAACTTGACATATTTGAGTCGCGGCAGGTAAGATTTGTAATTCACAAAATTGGTAAGCCCAATGAAGTAGTAGGTCTTATTGACCTGTTTGATTTTGATCCCTTTAATCAAAGAGCAGGAGTTGGAATTCTTATCGGAGAAGTTTCAGATCGTAAGCAAGGATATGCCATAGAAGCTCTTAGTCTTCTTTGTCAATACTCATTTGAAATTCTGATGCTTCACCAACTATATTGTTCTATCCATGCTATCAATGAGCCAAGTATTAAACTGTTTACAAAAGGAGGTTTTACAAAAACCGGGCAACGAACTGATTGGATCAAAACAAGAACTGGTTGGCAAACAGAGTTCTTTTATCAACTCAGCATTCAGGAATGGGAATCCAAAGCTGAATAATCAGGAAAGTTGTCTAAAAATTTATAACTCTTACCAGATTGATCAAGTAAAGCACAAAAATGCTTCTTCCCATTTGATATCAACAGGTATGGAACCTGAAAGTCTAGATTATATGCGGCTACCTGATCAAATACTTTTTGCTCCAGTGCCACTTCCGGGGCCTTACACTCAACAATCATTACAGGAATACCTCTCCTGTTAAAGACAATCATATCACACCGTCGGTTCAATCCGTTTATCCGAATACTCAACTCAATAGCCACTAGTCCCGCCGGATAATCTAACTCAGATGTAAAATAGTGTAGCAAATGCTGCCTCACCCATTCCTCAGGAGTCAATGTCACCCATTTTTTGCGACAAATGTCAAAAATCTGCTTTCCTTTATCAAGCGATTTTATATTGAAAGAATAAGTTGGTAAATTTAAGCGCTGCATGAATGCAAAGATAGCTCACTAGTATCAATTTCAAGTAACATGAAAACGAAACAAGAAATTGTCGAGAATTGGTTACCCAGATATACCGGCAGAAAATTAGAGGATTTCTCTAAGTACATTTTACTCACCAACTTCAACACTTATGTTGAGCTCTTTGCTGAGTGGAACAATGTGCCCATTATTAGTGATGTTTCTATGCCCAATGCTCAAGCTAACGGGATTACCATAATCAATTTTGGTATGGGATCAGCAAACGCAGCAACAATAATGGATCTGTTGAGTGGCATCGATACTAAGGCAGTATTATTCCTTGGAAAATGTGGTGGTTTGAAAAAGAAAAATAAGCTCGGTGATCTGATAATACCAATTGCAGCTATACGCTCAGAAGGAACATCTGATGATTACCTTCCTCCTGAAGTACCTGCGCTTCCGGCTTTCATGCTCCAAAGGGCTGTTTCGTCAGCAATAAGCGAATTTGGAAGAGATTACTATACTGGCACAGTATATACAACAAACAGAAGGGTTTGGGAGTATGATGAACGATTTAAGAAATACCTCTTGAAAACCAGATCAATGGCTATTGATATGGAAACAGCAACTATTTTTATTGTTGGTTTTCACAATGAAATCCCATCCGGCGCTTTGTTGCTTGTTACTGACCAGCCAATGATATCAACAGGTGTTAAAACCGAAGATAGCGACCGTTTTGTGACTGAGAATTACGTTAACGATCACTTAAAATTGGGCATTAATTCGATGCTTGAGATGATTGATCAAACTCGCTCAGTGAAGCACTTGAAATTCTAGCAAATGACTTATGACCAGATAATAAGCGATATTACAAATCGCAATTTTAAACCATTATACCTTCTACAGGGAGATGAACCATATTTCATCGACCTTATTGTTGAAAAGTTAATGAATGGGATTTTGGATGAAATGCAAAAGGCATTCAACTTGAATGTTCTTTATGGTAAAGACTCTGATGCTGCAACCATCGATAATATGGCCCGACGCTTTCCTATGGGTGCAGAATATACTGTGGTGGTTGTGAAAGAAGCTCAAAGCCTGAGCAAAATTGAAGACCTGGTCTATTATGCAAATAGTCCTTCTGATAGCTCCATTCTGATTTTGGCTTATAAGTATAAAACTCTTGACAAAAGAAAAAAACTACATAAAGCAATTAACAAGAACGGAGTAATATTTACTTCATCTAAGATATATGATAATAAGATTCCCAGATGGATTCAAAATTATCTTGCTTCTAAAAATATTGGTATAGAACCCTCTGCAGGTGTAATTCTTACTGAATTTCTAGGCAATGATCTTGGAAAGATTACTAATGAGTTGGATAAACTGATACTCACACTACCTGAGGGTCAGAAGAAAATTCACGCAGACCACATTGAGGAAAATATAGGAATTAGCAAGGATTTCAACCATTTTGAGCTCATGAAAGCTCTGGCGAAAAAAAATATCCTGAAGGCAAATCGCATTATTGAGTATTTCGGAAAGAACCAAAAGCTTAATAACATAAATCAAACGATCAGTTCTCTTTTCTATTTCTTTTCTAAAGTTTTGGCTTTGCACTTTATACAAAGCACATCTAATCGTGAAATTGCCGCCACACTACAAATAAATCCATACTTCTTAGGTGATTATCAGGCTGCTACAAGAAATTACTCAAGAGTTAAAACAGTAGAGATTATTTCAATTCTTCGCGAATTTGATCTAAAATCAAAGGGGTATGGTAACCCATCTGTCCCGGCCGACCAGCTCCTTCAAGAAATGATCTTTAAAATAATGCATTAAGCTCCATTCATGACTCTCATATTTATTGCCATAACTGCAGGATTTTCTATTCTGGCTTTCAACCAGAGAGAAATCTTGTACAAATATCAGTTCAATGCATATCAAATTCTGAAAAGGAAACAGTACCTAAGGCTTCTGCTGCATGGATTTCTTCATGCCAACTGGCCTCACTTGCTGGTTAACATGATCGTATTATACTCTTTTGGTCGCAGTCTGGAAATGCATTTTGAGCATGTATTCGGACCATTATCTTTAGTGTATTTCTCTGTTTTTTATCTTACTGCAATACTAGTGGCTCCACTCTACAGTCTGATTAAAAACCGTAACAATTCATATTACAATGCTGTTGGAGCTTCTGGAGCTGTTTCTGCAATCGTTTTTGCTGCAATTTTCTTTGATCCCTGGAACAAGATCTATTTCTTCGGACTCCTTCCTATTCCCGGGATAATATTTGCTGTACTCTATCTGGTTTATAGCTGGCAGATGAGCAAAAAACCAGGAGATAATATCGCTCATGATGCTCACTTTTTCGGAGCACTTTATGGTTTGATTTTTCCACTTTTACTCAAACCTCAGCTTTTGAGCTTTTTCGTTGACCAAATACTCTCAATAATCCAATAATCATGTCACTCCCCAAATATTGTCTGCTGGATGGGGAATTAACAAGTTTCAAAACCGGATTGTCTCAAACAGATCTGCTGTTGAACTGGATGCCAGGCACTCTTGAACTACGATGGCGGGCTTCAGGAACCCGCATTCCATTTTTTTACGATCAGTATTTACGACTAAAGAGTGCTATCCATAGTTTTTGCGATGACCTGACTTGGTTGCCAGAGCCAGAGCAACTTAAAGTTCAACTAGTCAAGCTAATCCAGGGGAATCGTCTTTTTAAAGGTATAGAAATCCGATTTCTTTTAAAGCCAGGCTTAACTATTCACAAGCGCCCAGAGCTATTAATACTTAGTCTTCCCCACCCCGATGAGCTTTTTGTTCTAAATAGTCAGGGCTTGGTGATAGGTTCTGCTAATCCCCCTCTCCATCCAGGCAGATCTTTTATATTGCAATTGGGATATAACAGGATTAAAACAAGGCAGTGGGAAGTGCAAGCTGCAAACCAGGAATTAGACATCCTATATTTTACTAGTCATGAAAATCAACTTCTGGAGACTATTGATTCCAATATTTTTCTCATAAAAGGGAATAAGCTTTTTACACCTTCTAACAATCATTTACTCAATCCATGGGGAATAAATGAATCAATCAAAAAAGCCTGTACTAACCTTGGAATCAACTACTCAGCCACACCTTCCTTGCTTACAAATCACATCAACCAGGCAGATGAAGTATTTTTAGCAAATGATTACCATGGTATTCGCTGGGTAATGGGACACCAAGACAAAAGATTCTTCAGAAAAAACAGTCGTGAAATTCTTAATCTGATAAATCAGGATTGGAAGGATACTATTTAGTTAAGCAACGGATCTTCAGGATAATGAGTCCACATTTGATATTTCCTATCTTCTTTCAACAGTACTTTTTCCCACAATTCATTACCAATACCACTCATAACAGAATTAGAATCCAACTCTGTAACCAGCCATGAATTCTCAGTGATCTCCCTTTCCAGTTGTCCTGAATCCCAGCTTGAGAACCCAACAAAGAATCTGATATCCTTATCAGACAATTCACCAGCTTCCATTGCCATTTTAACTGATTCAAAATCACCACCCCAAAACAGATCATCGATCACATGAACACTTTCAGGAATAAAATCACCCAAACGGTGCAGATAATGCACAGTATCTGTACGCACGGGGCCTCCAAGACCAACTAATGAGTTTGTTGAAGGGAAATCCTTAAGAATTTCATCTACTCCAAATTCTATTGGGTTATTCAATACAAAGCCCAATGATCCCTCCTCATTATACTCGGTTAGCAAAATTACAGACCTCTTAAAATAGGCATCCTGAAGAAAGGGTTCAGACACCAAAACTTTTCCCTTTTCAGGAAGCACATTATTGTGCTCAATTTTAAAAAAATCAAGATTCTTTTCCATGTATGTCAGACAACTATTCTGCTTAGCAAAATAAAGAATTTTGCTAACTTAGCCAAAGCTCATTATCAAATCTATTTATGCAATGAAAAAAGACCCCGCAATGCGCCTGCAAGACACCCTGCAGACAAACGAATTCAGAGGTGTTAACCCATCGATATCTGATTCCGCCACTTTTGCTTTTCCTGATGCCACCACAATGACAGATTGTTTTCAAGGTAAAGTTGAAAATGCCTTTTTATACTCAAGACACTGGAATCCAACCAATCTAGGATTATCAAAGTCGCTTGCTGCAATGGAAAATACAGAAGCTGCATGGGTTACAGGATCAGGAATGGGTGCTATTACCTGTGCAATTCTGGAAGTATGCAAAGCAGGAGATCATATCATAAGTAGCCAAACCATATATGGTGGAAGCTTTGCCTTTCTGAAGAATTATGTTCCAAAGCTGGGTATTGAAGTTACTTTTGTTGACATCACCAATATGGATGAGATAGTCAACTCTGTTAAACCATCAACCAAACTTATTTATACTGAATCTGTAACAAATCCTTTACTTCAAGTCACAGATATTCCAACTCTTGCCGATTTTGCCCATGAGAAAGACTTGATGCTAATGGTTGACAATACTTTTACACCAATGATTATCAGTCCTTGTGAGCTGGGTGCTGATGTAACGGTGTATTCTATGACTAAATTTATCAATGGAAAAAATGATTGCGTAGCAGGTGCTATTTGTGGTAGTCATGATTTTATTGCTGCGCTCACAGACGTTAATGAAGGCACTGCGATGCTTTTAGGACCGGTTCTGGATTCGATGAGAGCCTCCAGTATCCATAAAAACCTGTTCACTCTGCACATCCGTATGCAAAAGCATAGTTCTAATGCGCAATTTCTTGCGGAACAATTTGACAAAAAAGGTATTAAAATTTCATATCCGGGCTTACCATCCCATCCTCAACACGCATTGCATAAAGATCTCATGAATCCTGATTTCGGGTTTGGAGGCATTCTGGCAATTGATCTGGATACGAAGGAGAAAGCCAATACGTTCATGGTTGCTATGCAGAATAGAAATCTAGGTTATAT
>JAGLDP010000008.1 GCA_023145515.1 Bacteroidales bacterium | reverse complement strand
ACTTTTCTTCCAATTACAGCTTTTGTTCTTGGGAAAATCCGATGTGGTGGATCTGAGAAGAACCTGACTTTGTCCTCTGCGTCAACGTATGTTATGTCTACGGGTAGATGGTTGAAGAGGAGGTTAAGGCTTGCAGTGGTGAGATTGCCTGTTGGGAGCTTGAATGTTGCTTCCTCTGATGCTCCGGTGGGGCGCGATTGGGTCTCTGCATTCGCCGGAATGACAACTTCGTTTCGTGAATTGTGGTAGGGGAATACCAGGTCTGTTGTGCTTTGGTATGCCTCGTTTAGTTCTTCTTCTCCTATTGTTTTCAGGATTATTGGGATAAGGATTCTTTCTTCTCTGAATTTTATAGCAAACATGGCAAAGAATAGGTCTCCCAGCAGAGTGTTGAGATTATTCTCTTCTGGTAATCCATTGTTGGTTATCGAGATGTCTAGAAGATCAATCAACTCTTTCAGGTTTCTTCGGATATCATCGTGGATTGACCACATTACCTGAACACAACGGAAATTATCCCAGTGTTTTTCAAGGACAGGGAATAGCAGGTTTTCTTTTATTTGATAGACAATAGGATAATGATTGATGTCCTGGATTTTTGTTTTCAGGGATTCCAGATTCTCAATGTTACCGGATTCTTGATTGATCTCTTTAATAAGCGGACGAAGGTCTTTGAGCTTTTCATCCAGAATCTTGTTGTTTTCAATTAGTGTATTGAGAAAACCTCCTGATATAGGTTCTGGAACAGGCAGAGCTGAGAGTGGTTGATAAAGAAGATTGAGTGCTTTTGAAATTCCGGTCTTCATCTGATCCATCGGAATTTCTTTCTGCACCAATTGGTCAACCACATCAATGACATCCACAGGCTTGGCTTCATCTATAGCCCATTTATGCTTCAGGTACAGTTCTTTACCTGGCTTGTTCAGTGCTAATCCTTCAAACAGCTGTAGCAGAGCGCCAAGCTTGGTTCTTGTTTGATCACCAGATTTTGTCATGCAGATAGGCTTTATTCTGACCTACTTTTAACGCCAGGTCATGTATGGTTAATCGTGAAACTGTTTCTATATATTTTTCTCTGATTGGGTGATAATCATCATGCATCGGGCATGGATGTCCGTCTGAACAAGAGTCCAATCCAAATCCACAGCGACTGAAAAAGGCCTCACCTTCCAGTAATTTTATTACATCGTAAAGACTCGTTGGATCAGAATCTTCCTGGAAGTAAAAACCGCCTCCGCGACCTTTAGCTGAACTCACCAGCTTATGTTTGGCCAGTGTCTGAAGTACTTTGGCAGTATAAGGGGTAGGGGATCCTATCCCTTTTGCAATTTCGGGTACTTTTGGTCTCTTACCAGACTGATTCTCAGACTGAATGTAAATCAATGCCCTTATGCCGTATTCCGATGTTTTAGATAACATATCTTTGTTCCCTGACACAAAGATATGCAAAAAAGATAAAAAGACCTCAATGTCTTAATAATAGAATATTAATCTATTTGTTTTAAATCAATTCCAAGAGGACTGTTGGTTACCTTTTCATTCTGAAAACTGAGCACTGACAACTGAAAACTTCTTTCATATCCCGAATCCTAATGCCCTTTGCCAACAGCTCCCATAAATGCCTTTGATCCACCAACAACAGGCATTGTTATTGATGTGCCATCCAAATCAAGGGTTAACTCTGTACCCGGCTCTGGCCAAAGAGTAAAATCTTTGTCACTAGAGAAAATCATCAGTCCGATTTGTTGTCCGGCAGGAATAACCTGATCATCAGGCTGCAAGTCAAATGTCATTTCGTAGAATTGACCGGGAACCAAAGGCTCACTTTCGCGCATCGACTTATAATTTTGCAGGTCTGCCCAACCGCGGGTTATGATATTATCAGTAATTATTGCTTTACGACTCTTATTCCAAGGAAGAGATACTACCCATACAGATAAGTTTGCAGCTGGTTTGTTATAGGCCATTTTCACTGTAATGCTTGTAGTACCAGACAAGTGAACGTCTTTTGTCAAAATTGGCGACACATACATCAAGCGATGCTCTGTAAATTCTGTTTGTGCCAATGTTGATCCATCGAAATATACATTGTCAACCAAGGTTTCTTGTCCTTGTCCTGATATTTTATGCGGCACAAGAGATCCGGACCTGGGTGCTCCTCCGGCTAAATAGAAGGTAACAGGTTCAGCATCAGGATTCGGATAATCAGCATAGGGTGTCGGTTTTTGTCTGTCATCACCTTCTCGTACGATCCATGCCTTGGCATCATTCTCAACTCCATTCTCAACTCCATGAATATACCGGGTGAACCACTTGTTCATCATATCCATAGGTGGCTGACCACCGTGTCCGCCCTGATGATAATACATTTGAAGAGGTACACCCATTTCTTTCAAGGCTTCAGAAATTCTCCAGCTGTGCTCAGGAACAACATTCCAATCATTAAATCCGTGAGCCATCAAAACTGCGGCTTTCAGCGGACCAAGGTCATTCAGATAATCTCTTCCTGCCCACCAGTCATTGTAGTCTCCGTTAGCACGATCATGATTACTCAACATCTCATCATCTCGCACATTGCAATCGCATGAATCAGCCAGGTAAGGATTGCTATGGATGAAATCATAGAGCACGTCAATATCTTCACCTATCCAACCTCCCGGATGGCGGATCAATCCGTTTGTCCGGTAGTAATGATAATAGGATGTATTCGGAGCAATCGGTATAATAGCCATTAAGCCATCAACACCAGTAGTGGCAGCCGCAAGTGGAAGGGTTCCGTTGTATGAAGTGCCAGTCATTCCCACTTTTCCTGTCGACCAATAAGCCTTCACTTCTGTCTTTCTGTCAAGCTCAGTGTAGCCTTTTGTACGACCATTTAACCAGTCAATAACTGCTTTTGGAGCTAATGACTCATTGTCTCCGCCTACGGTTGGACAACCCTGTGAGAGTCCTGTTCCTGGTGAAGAGGAGTGAACCACAGCATAACCGTGAGGTACCCAGGTTTTTACCTGTCCTCTTGATATAACCGGACGAGTATTACGAGGCTTCCATTCGGGAAAAGCTTTTCTTACAGGAGGTTGTGTGTTTAGTTCTTGTCTGGGATCCCAGAAGTATTGCTTATCGCCAGTGCCTGTTCCGGCAAAATACGGACTTGTTTCATAAATTATCGGAAGCTTTAGTCCGTCTTCTGTTTGTGCCGGACGAGTAACATCCATGTGAATCAGGTCGAGTTTACCATCGCCGTCGGAATCAAATTCAGATTCAACAAACAAATCATGTTGAATCCACTTATCCGGATTATTAAACTCGGGAACCACCTGGGTCATTCCGTCTACAATGACAGGACCTACTTTAGACTTCTTCTTCTGAGCCTGAAGAGCTCCTGTGGATACGATTGCGATTGCAATCAGGATGATAAATGATTTGGTGAAGGTTTTCATAATTTCTGGTTTAACTAATACCTACAATGTTAAGAACTATTTTCTATTCGTTTATCATTGGAATCAGCACAAAGCTATACTTATGCAGCATGTTTCCAAAACGCACATCTATCGAAGATTCACTGAGTCACGGAATCCCAAGCTTACAACTCCAGCGCTTTTCTATATAGTATATTATTCTCAAGATGTACATGAATGTGCAAATCATCTTCAAATTGTGAAAGCATCTGAAAGCATACCTGATATGTGTTACATGCTCCCTCGGGTAAGGAATATCCATTTGTGATGCGATTTATTTTGTCCATGGTTCCACCAGCAAATTCATGTTCTGATCCCATTCTATCAATCTCGCTCTTGATAATCTTTTTTGCCTCTTCAGAACCACTGGTCAGCACTTCCTTAATTGCAGGAAAGAGCACATTCTCTTCTTTCAATAAATGTTGGGCAAACTCATACTTTAATTGCTTAAATAAATCAGCTACATCTAGCAATTCAGGGTGGATATCTCCATGTACTGAGGCAATTTTAGCTGTATATTCATCCAGATCCGGAAGGGTTTTCTTAACATATTTGTGATGAGTGTTGACAATGTAATCACAGAGAAAGTCTAAAGTCCACTCTGAATAATTACGTCCCGAGTTATCAGGATTGACGTCTCCAATTACTTTCGTTTTATAAGTCATGTTCTGTATAATATTTGATGTATATGTTGTTATCAATACTATACAAGATTAAGCCTGGAATGTTCAGACAAAATAATCTATTTAAGACAGCATTATAAGTTCATAGGCTCTATAGTAAAACTGAATCTATATACCTGATTTCCTTTAAGCTGATATTTCTGCTGTGGTCTGGCTCCCCAACTGTTATCACCAGCAACACCTCGTTGACTGAGATCAATATTGAGTTGTACTAGTGGCTGCTCGTGGATATCATTGATATGTTTGCTATTGTTTCCTGGATAATCCAATCCATCTGTTGTGTCAAATTGCTCATTCTCCATGTGGAGGGCGCTAAAACAGAAGGGTTGATCAGGACTCAGGGCCTTTATCATAATTCCCTGAAGCTGTCCTTCATGCATTTTCAACTGTCTGACATCCGTATGATATCCGTTTTCTTGCGGACGAACATAGGGTACATATTCTTTTGATGCACTTGAAACATAATGATTTATAAAAGCTGATGCTTTCCGGTCAACATAATTCTCCCAGGGTCCACGACCAAAATAATTCAGCATACAATACTTCTCAGGAATCTGCATACGCATCCCAATCCGTGGTATATCCCCCTTGTAGTCAGTTGCTTGTAATTCATTGGTGATCCTGATTACTCCCTTGCCATTTATCTCATACCAACTTGTAAATTCAGTATCTACACCAGGCAAATAATATTTAATCTGCACTTCAACTACGTTTTCCTTTAGCCTTTCTGCCTTAATTACTACTGTCTTGCGCTCCAATGTGGCTCGCTTCCACTCAATATTACGATTCTGCATTTTGTTGCCAAAATCATTGTCGGTTGGGGCACGCCAGAAATTCGGACGAGGCCCGTGCTGATTATAGATCAGTTCAGTATCATTTACCTTCCATGAGACTATTTGTCCTTTTTTCTTATCAAACTTCACTTTGAATACATCGTTAGAAATCACAATGCTAGTATTCTTCTCCTTCAGAGTTAATGCAGAACCATTATCTGTTTCCTCCTCAATTGGTGTGTATTTTTTCGCTAGCATGATTTGCTCATTGGCTATCACATGTCCTTTAGGCAGTAATCCCCATGGTTCTTTTAAGACTGCTTTGAGCATAACAAAATACTCTTTGCCAGGTTGGTAATCAACGTTCGATAAAGGAATGCGAATTATTTTGCCCGTGTTAGGTTCAATAGATATATTCTCAAATTTTTGAACATCTTCTGCTACGATATCAGTTGCAATTTCAGCATAGATTACAAAGTCTTTCAGGTTGGTAAAATCGTACAGGTTTTCAACTAACACCCTTAACTCATCATGCTTGTTAATACCTTGATTCTTAAAGTTGATGTATTCGTGTGCTTTTTTCACTTCGTATAGAGCGGGCTGTGGAGTTCGATCAGGCATTACAATTCCGTTATTCAAGAAAGTCTTGTCGCTTGGCATATTTTCACCGTAATCTCCACCATAGGCATAATATCGTTCTCCATTTTCATCGGTTTTCCAGATCGACTGATCCACCCAATCCCAGATAAATCCTCCCTGTAGGTTGTCATACTTTTCGATGATATCCCAGTAATCCTGGAAATTCCCGGTACTATTTCCCATAGCATGGGCATATTCTGAAGGGATATACGGACGATCAGTTTTTACTTGTCCGATTCTCTCAAAAGTGGCTGGTGAAGGATATTGGGGGACAAGGATATCAGTGTTCCAATCCATATCGAAGATACTCCCGTCATAATCTTTATACGGTCGCTCATACTGAACCGGACGTTTAGTTTTATCAGCAGCCTTCATGGCTTTGTACCCGGCATAGAAGTTTATGCCGTTGCCACCTTCGTTGCCCATTGACCAGATGATGACAGATGGGTGATTCTTATCTCTTTCAACCAGACGAACCATGCGATCAACATGCTGTTTATCCCACTCTGGATTCTTCGCCAGGGAATACTTGCCGTAATACATTCCATGTGATTCAATATTGGCTTCATCTACAACATAAATACCATGCTCATCACAGAGTTCATAGAAACGCGATACTCTGGGGTAGTGACTCAGACGAACAGCATTAATATTGTTTTCCTTCCATAAACGAATATCTGTAAGCATAAGTTCCTCACTCATTACATGTCCGGTTTCAGGATCAGCCTCCTGAGTATTTACACCCTTCAGGGTAATTCGTTTACCATTCACCAGCAGCAATCCATTTTTTATCTCAACAGATCTAAATCCAATTTTCATTGAAGATTGCTCTAAAGTATTTCCGTCATTATCAAAAAGCGTCAATTTCAAAGTATACAACTCAGGATGCTCAGCAGACCAGGGCTTAACCGGAAAATGATTAGGCGAAAATTCAATATTTACTTGCTGACCTGATTTAACCGTAAACAAGCTTTCCTGAGCGGCAATTGTTTTCTCACTAGCGTCAACTATCTCATACTTAGCAGATCCAGTGACAGAAATAGCATTGTCATAATGATTAGCAACACTAAGCTCAAGTTCAAACACTCCTCCAACATAAGCTCCATCCAGCACCGATTTTACTTCAAAATCTGCAATGCGAACTTTAGGTTGCGAGTAAATAAATACGCTTCTTTCAATCCCGCTGATCCTCCAAAAATCCTGACATTCAAGAAAGGCTCCGTCTGTCCAGCGGAAAATCTGAAGAGCAATAGTATTCTTTCCTTTTTTAAGATATGGTGAGATATTAAACTCGGCAGGCAGCTTGCTTCCTTGTGAATAGCCTACAAATTCTCCATTTATCCATAAAAATCCACCCGATTTCATGGCACCGATATGCAGAATCACCTCTCGCTTTAGCCCTTCTTTTTCAATAATAAAATCCCGACGATATGAGCCAACCGGATTATATTCATGAGGTACTTTTCCTGGATTCTTTGGATAAATACGATCAACAAACTCAATTTCGTCAGATATTGGGGCCTTATAATCGGCAAATGAATACTGATGATTTACATATATAGGTATTCCATATCCCTGCACTTCCCAGTTTGAAGGAACCGGAATCAGATCCCAATCACTCACATCTGTCTTTGGGTTCATGAAATCAGTGGGTCGGTCTGTTGGAGATTTCACCCAAGAGAAGCTCCATTGTCCATCAAGAGATTGCATATAATCAGGATCAGGATTAACCCAGGCATGAGCGGGAAGTTTGTTAAACCCAATGACTTGCACGTTTTCAACATAGTGCCATGGATTAGTGATTGGGTCAACTGTTTGAGCACTTACGTTGCAAAAAACTAAACTAATTGCTAATAGTCCGAATATCTTCTTCATGGAATTATTTATTTGACCGTGAAGATAAGAAGAATTAGTACTTTCGATATCAACTATCTAAAAGTGAAAGTATCAATGAGTTTTTACAAAAAACAAACGGGTCAGAAATTAGGTGTTTTGATGCTTCTTATCCTTGTTTTAATAGGGAATGTATTTTCAATTCCACAAGTTAATCACGGTGAAATTAGTGGCATAGTAAAAGACAGTCTGAGCGGAGAAGGATTGCCTTTTGCTACAGTTCAATTATTGGCTCAAAATGATTCCGGAATATTGAAAGGATCACTTACCGATGTAAACGGATATTACATTATTAAAGATATTGTGCCTGGTGAATACAGGATAATCGCTTCGTATATGGGGTATAATGAAAAAGAAATACTAGCTGACATTGAGGTTAAAAACGTAAAACACAATTTCCTGCTTTCGCAAAAGAGTTTTTCATTATCAGAACTGGAGATTACAGCAGAAAAAAACCTTGTTGAAAGGAATATTGAAAAGACAACTATTAATGTTGCGAAAAATACAACTCTTACAGGAGGAACTGCCATTGATGTTATGCAAACTCTGCCTTCGGTAGATGTGGATATTGATGGAAACATTAGTTATAGGGGTAGCGATAAGCTAATAATTCTGTTGAATGGTGAAAAATCAGAACTTGTGAAATCCCTTGGCCAAATTCCTGCCGACCAGATTGAGAAAATAGAACTAATTAATAATCCATCAGCTAAATATCAAGCCGATGGAATGTCTGGAATTATCAATATTGTATTAAAATCAGGGAATACAGGGAAAAATAAAGCAAGCATGATGTTGAATGGCGGCTATCCTGAAACTTTAGGAGGGAATGCAGGGTATTCAAGAATGCTTGGCAAAACACGAGTTTTTGTTACTGCCGGACTTAATCACAAAACTAAGAATCAAACAAAGGAGCATTTAAGGAAAAATTACGAAAACCCTGATGCTTTGAATTTCTACCAGATTGACAGGCAGGATGAAACTTTGAATAATGCATTTGTAAATTCAAATCTTGAATACTCAATTAACAAGGATCAACATATCGCTTTTTCAGTTATTGGGTCTAAAAAGTTCAATTCTGCTGATAGAGAAATAAAATATGAGACCCAAAATAGAACTGGAGATGTTGAAGCAGAATCATTAAAAGAAATAGATATCGCTTTAGACAATTACACATTTGATGGGAATGTGAATTATCGTTGTAATTTTAGTAATAGCGGACAATCTCTGATTGCGAATTTTCATTTTTCATTGCTTGAACAATTGCAGCAAATGAATCATGAGTTTTATGCTGAAATGCTTGATGATAATGCTGATTTGCAAAATTCAATTTCAAAACAATTAAATAAGAAGGCAGATTTTTCTCTAGACTATTTACACCCTGTAAGTGACTCAATTCTGTTTGAAACAGGATATGATTTTAGCACTAAAGACCTTTTAAATAATTTTACTTCGGAAAGCTATTCTTATCAGGTAACAGAATGGATTGAAGATGCAGCTCTGGTAAATAAATTCAATTATGT
The DNA here is from genome assembly GCA_023145515.1 of Bacteroidales bacterium. Taxonomy (GTDB): domain Bacteria; phylum Bacteroidota; class Bacteroidia; order Bacteroidales; family UBA12481; genus JABHCC01. Next base: position 3,645 of record JAGLDP010000008.1, on the reverse strand, counting down.
GCAGCAAATACATGCTACTTATTTGAACATAAATGCCAAATTAAGGTTCTCGGAAATTCAGGCAGGAGTTAGAGCTGAGTACACTTACAATTCACAAAACAACAAGAATGAGCATGAATATATTGACTTCTTTCCTTCAGTCAATATATCCAAGAAGTTAAACAATCGTTTTTCTGTTTCTGCTGGTTATAATCGCAGAATAAACCGTCCTACAATAAAAATGCTCAACCCATTTACAGATGAATATGCAGATATTTTGAATATGCATAAAGGAAATCCTGACCTAAAACCCGAATATGTAAATTCTTTTGAAGTTGGAAGTCAGTTCATATTTGATAAAATATCTGGCTCTGGTTCAGTCTATTATCGAGATATTGATCAAGCCATTTCAAGAATAAAGTCGGCTTCAAATGATAGTGCATTGATTGTGTCATTCATGAATTTAGATGAAGCAAAACTACTTGGTAGTGAAGCTGCAATAACATATAAACCTTTTAAGTGGTGGACTATTAGCACCGGGGGAAACATATTTCACACCAATTTAAGAGGAGTATTTGAGAATAATCAGATCAACAACAATAGACTTGGCTGGAATCTAAGTGTTTCAAACAGAATTAAGCTTCCGAATGATTTCGGTTTTCAGATATCAGGGTACTACAGATCTAAACTACCATCAGTAGCGGGTATTTACAAAGAACGATATTATATGGATTTGGCTGTTAATAGAAAGATATTGAAAAATAAGGGACAGTTGGTTTTCAGGATTTCGGATTTTTTAAACATGTATGAATTCGGGCTTGAGCTTGATGCCCTTGATGAAAATCATTACCGATACAGCCAGATCAACAGAAGGAAGAATGAATCTCGCTATTTCATATTGAGTTTTGTCTATAATATCAATGGCAAGGAACAAAAGAAAAATCAAAATGATAATTTCTTTTTAGACGGTTTTGACAAATAGATAATGATGAAACAAAGAATTGTTAAGTTTAAAATGACAGAACTTTATCGCATTCTATTGTCCATTGAGCAAACTCTTTCATATTACTCAATTGAACGCCTTCGATGAATTGAATTTTATCAATGCCCCGTGCCTCTGAACAGCCCCCACAGCTTTTCACTTCTCCGCCATGTTTGACAATTGATTTCAGCATACGCTCTATGTTATAATATCCATTAGGTGTAGTTTGATTTGGTATGGCACAGAAAACAGCATCGGCAAGCAGAAAGATTTTTACTTCTACATTGTCGGTGTGTTCTTTTTGAAGAGTAATCGCCATTCTTAAAGCGTTGTAGGCTTTCTCTGTACCGTAGGGTGCATCGTTGATAATTAGTAGGACTTTATCCATTGTTGTTTTCTTATTGTTATGGGTTTTTATTCAAAAATGCATATTGCCATCGCTTGTAAGGATTTTCAAACTTGATTCTTCAAATTGGTATGAACTCTTAGTTTTTCATAGTTCATCTGATAGCCCTTGTCGGTGAAGTTTTTATCGTATTTGCCTTTAACATCCATAATGACTTATTCTATTTATCGATAATTTCCCAATGACCTCCTTTATCAGGCCCAACTCTTTTAAGAATATTTTCAGATTTAAGCCTACTTATATGAAACTCTATTCCTTTTTCAGAAACACCGATTATTCCTGCCAGCTCTTTTGTGGTTATAGTATTGTTTCTCTGGACTAAACGAACGATTTTCTCCCTAGTTTTCTCCCTAGTCGTTTCTTGGACTCTACGGTGGAAAATAACCGAAAATATCCCTTTAGTATTAAATACTGGTTCTGGAAGCCCAGCAGATTTCATGTCATCTTGTATTCGTCCTATACCGGATCCAACCTGCTCAACCATATTCATGCGCTCAAATAGTCCGAATTCTTCGGGTGGAATAGCACTGACCAATCCTCCGGGATTAACGATTTCTACCCTGTCAGGGAACAGTTCAACGGTAATGCGGGCTCCCTCGCCGGAGGAAACGATATTCTTTATTTCTTCTATGTTCAACATTACAACACATAAAAGTACTACTTAGTCACAGATTTAACTGTACTTATTGTAGTATTATTTCAAAAAATTACGTAATTTACTACGTAATTAAATACGTAATTAATTTATCATGTCAAGAAGAAAAGTAGGAGAAGAAAACATCCGAAGCCTGACAAAATTAGCAGGGGGTGCCAGCTATGGGATTACACTACCTATGGCTTACGTTAAAAAGCTTGGTTGGCGCTCAAAGCAGAAGTTAGAAGTGAAATTGTACGGAGACCGAATAATTATTAAAGATTGGAAGGAGTAAATTTTATGAAACGACGTATATTTTTGAATACCACTGCTTTAGCTGGACTAGGGTTGACGTTCAGTTCATTTAGTGCAAATGGTGAAAGGAAAAGAATTAAAAGCACCAGAGGTGTTTTTCAACTTGAAAATAATAAAGTCACTATTTTTTCTGCTGCTTCTCTAACTCCTACTCGTATTTTCCATATTGCTGACACTCACCTTTCGATGGATGATCATCGCGGAGAGCCTTATCTGGAGTTTAGTGATCGGATGGGTCGTGCCTATAATTCAAATACCTATCATAAAACCGGAGAAAAAATAAGTGCAGAGGAAAGCTTTGAACGAACCTTAGCTCTGGCAAAAGAGCAAGGTGCAGATTTTCTGGCCCTTACAGGAGATATTTTTAATTTCCCCTCAGAAGCAGCAATTGAGTGGGCCTATCAGAAATTGACAGATACAGGAATTCCATTTGCATATATTGCCGGTAACCATGATTGGCATTATGAAGGGATGAAGGGGAACTCAAGGCAGCTTCGGGATACCTGGACAAAAAAACTTAAAGTTATGTATCAGGGGAATCAGGCTCTTTATGCATATTATGATTTTAACGGTATACGCTTTGTTTGTATTGATAATTCCACTTATGAGATTTTACCCGAGCAACTTGAGTTCTTTAGAGCTCAGATCAAAAGTGACATCCCAATGCTCCTGCTAATGCATATCCCACTATATATGCCAGGACGTAGTGCGGGTTTTGGATGTGGGAGTCCTGATTGGGGAGCAGCCACAGATAGAGGTTATATAATAGAGCGGCGTGAAAAGTGGCGACAAGGTGGTCATACCAGAATTACGATGGAGTTTTATGATGAGGTTTTTCAGGCTTCAAATCTTTTAGCTGTACTGACAGGACATATACACAGACAAACTCTGGATGTGAAAAATGATATTCCACAACTGGTATCTCCTACAAATACTACAGGATCTTTTCTGGATATAAGCATAAGCTCTCTTCCCGTTTAGTCGCCTGGAGGATGTATTTTGTGATAGACTCGACTGTCAACTATGGGATTAATTGAAGCATATAAATGATGAAAAGTAAATGGAAATCGACACTGGGTTTAATCCTTTTTCTGGTAGTATTTGCCAGTTGCAATAACTCCCAGACAAATAGTGAAAAAGATCCAATAGTAAGCTGGATGATGAATAACTCCTATCCAATTGAAACGCTGGAATTGTCTGAGCAGCAGGCCGATTTGAAGCAATTAGAACAGATAGTTGGTGAGGCAAAAGTTGTATGTCTTGGTGAAAGCAGACATGATATTCGCGAGCAATTTCAATTAAAGCATCGCTTTATAAAGTATATGGTAG
>JAGLDP010000079.1 GCA_023145515.1 Bacteroidales bacterium | reverse complement strand
ACCTGGCTCCTCAGTGGAGTGGTTCCTGCTCTGATTTATTATGGTTTGAAAATAATCAACCCAACAATCTTTCTTTTTGCAGCACTTGTAGTAAGTGCCATTGTATCAGTGGCAACCGGAAGCTCGTGGTCAACAATAGCAACGCTGGGAATAGCACTTCTTGGTATTGGAAAAGCACTGGGTATGCACGAGGGCGTTGTGGCTGGTGCCATAATTAGTGGTGCATATTTTGGTGATAAAATGTCGCCGCTTTCTGACACAACAAATCTTGCCCCTGCAATGGCTGGCACAGATATATTTACACATATCAGGTATATGGCTCTAACCACAGGTCCGACCTTTATAATCACTATGATTATTTTTCTGATCTGGGGATTTGTTCAGGATACTGGTTCAGTCGGAACCAACGTTGAGGGAGTTCTGACCGCCATAGAAAACAGTTTCAACATCACTCCATGGCTATTTCTGGTTCCGGTTCTCCTAATTATTATTATTATTAAAAAAGTTCCGCCGCTACCTGCATTGATGGCAGGAACTCTGCTAGGTGTAATTTTCGCTCTAATATTTCAACCCGACATCGTTCGTGAGATTGCAGGAAACCCTGCTAGTAAAGTGGCCGGTGCATATATTGGTAGCCTAAAAGCTATGTTCGGAAACATCTCCATAACAACTTCAGACCCTGTTATCAACGACTTATTGTCAACCTCTGGTATGGCCGGAATGCTAAATACTATCTGGCTAATTCTAACAGCAATGGTTTTTGGAGGCGTAATGGAAATGTCAGGAATGTTGAAAAGTATCTCTGATGCTATTATTGCCAGAGCTAAAAGTACCGGTTCACTGATTACAGCAACTACAGGCACATGTATTTTCTTTAACGTAACAGCCTCAGACCAGTATATGGCGATTGTTGTTCCGGGACGAATGTTTGCAAAGGTTTATAAAGAGCGCGGATTAAAACCTGAAGTCCTTTCCAGAACCCTGGAAGACTCTGCTACAGTTACCTCCGTACTCATTCCGTGGAATACATGCGGTGCAACTCAAGCAGGTATTTTAGGTGTATCAACTATGTCATACGCACCTTATGCCTTCTTCAATATTATTAGTCCGTTTATGACAATGCTATTCGCCTGGTTGAACTTCAAAATCAGGAAATATAAACCCGGTGAAGACAAAAACCAAATAGAAGAATAGGAAAAACTATTACTAACTTTGAGCTCTGAAAACTGAGCTCTAAAAACTAAAAACTGAGCTCTGAAAACTGAGCTCTTCCCCGAATAACGAATAACGAATAACGACTGTCTTATGTTCCTAAACCTCTTAATACTATCCATAATCCTCTTAGCTTTTGCCTTCGTTGGGCTTGGCATTAATATTCTCTTCAAGAAAAACGGGAAATTTCCAGAGAAGGATGTTGGGCACAATCCTGATATGCGTAAAATGGGACTTAGCTGTGCGAAGGGTGATGCACTTAAGGAGTTTCAGATGCAAAAAAAGATTTTAGCGACCAAAAAGGGGCAGCTTGTAAATCCTTCTGATTTTGATGGAGGGTGTAGTGGTTGCAGCTGCTCTTAAACAAGACTTACAGTTTATCGGTCATCCCTTCAGAAGCCCATGTGGACAGAGTTCCATCTTCATCTGAATAAATAAGCAAAGCCTCCAATGTGGAATCAGCCTCTATAAATCGGCAGGTTTTTTCAAATCCCATAACCATAAAAGCTGTTGCATAGGCATCTGCAGTCATGCAATCTTTTGCAAGCACGGTTGCACTAAGGAGGCTATGTCGCACAGGATAGCCAGTCTGTGGGTCAATTGTATGAGAATATTTCACCCCATCTCTTTCATAAAACTGACGATAATTTCCGGATGTAGCCATCGAAATATTTGTCAGGGTAAGAATTTCTTGAAATTCCCGTTCGAACATATTCTCAAGCGGCTTATCCACTCCAACCCTCCACAAGGAATCTCTGGAATTAAAACCCCTGCAGCGGAGTTCGCCACCAATCTCCACGAGGTAATTATTAATCCCGAGCGACTCCAAATATTCAGAGACAACATCCACGCCAAACCCTTTAGCTATAGCACTGGCGTCAAGCATAATGAGCGGACTTTCCTTTATCAATCTCTTATCTTTGAGAAGCACTTTATCATATCCTGTATATTCTAGCAAACTATCAATCAGTAGAGGATACACAGAATCCTCCTTTGCAAATCCAAATCCCCAAACATTCACTAATGGAGCTACTGTAAGATCAAATGCTCCATTTGTAGCCACGCTTATCACATGAGCTCGCTCAAAACAGGTAGTAAAAAAATCATCTGCAAGCACAGTTGGATCATTCTGATTAAATCTCGAAATAATTGAGTTCGGATCATAGTTTGAGAGAGAGCTATTAAACTCACTCATAAGCTGAAGAATATCATCATCCAACTTCACACCATCCTTGTACTCATAATGAATATGAAAACTGGTTCCAAAAATCGGACCTTCAGTAAAATGGTATACCGGATTGCGAGAAGAACAAGCGACAAGAAGAACGGAAAATAATAAAAGTACAGCAGCGCGCTTCATAGTTTGATTTGATATTTAAACTTCGAATATAAAAAAACCGCTCCGAAGAGCGGTTCATTTTATCCACCAAAATCATCAAATGCAATCATTTCATCTGGAACGCCAGTATCGTATAGCAGCTTAAGCACTGCATCGTTCATCATCGGCGGTCCGCAAAGGTAATACTCAATATCTTCTGGCTCTTCGTGAGTGCTCAGATAAGTATCATGCAGAACCTGATGAATGAAACCGGTCAATCCACTCCAGTTATCTTCAGGCTTAGGTTCAGAAAGTGCAAGATTAAAGGTGAAATTTGGAAATTCCTTAGCAATTTTCTCGAACTCATCCTGATAGAACACCTCACGTAAAGAGCGTGCGCCATACCAGTAGCTCACTTTCCTTCCAGTTTTCAGAGTATGGAAAAGATGGAAGATATGTGAACGCAATGGTGCCATTCCGGCTCCTCCACCAATATAAAGCATTTCATTATCAGTATCCTTAATATGGAATTCTCCATAAGCCCCACTAACAGTTACCTTATCACCAGGCTTTAATGAGAAAATATAGGAAGAACAAATTCCAGGATTGACTGAAGCAAAACCATTTCTTGAAGCATCCCACGGCGGCGTAGCAATACGGATATTCAGCATTACAATATTCCCTTCTCCAGGGTGATTGGCCATTGAATATGCCCTATAAGTAGGCTCAGGGTTCTTCATTGAGAGGCCCCACATATCGAACTTATCCCACTCATCACGGAATTGTTCATCAATATCCATGCCCTTAAAGCCAACCTCAATCTTAGGAACATCAATCTGAACATATCCACCTGATTGGAAATCCATTTCTTCACCTTTCGGAAGTCTGACGACAAACTCCTTAATGAAGGTGGCGACATTTCGGTTAGAAACCACTTCGCATTCCCATTTCTTGATTCCCATAATTTCTTTAGGAATCCCTAGTTTCAAATCACCACGGACTTTTACCTGGCATGCAAGCCTCCAATAATTCTGAGCTTCCTTTCGGGAAAAGAAGCCCACTTCTGTTGGCAGAATATCACCAGCACCTTCCAGCACCTGAACCTTACACATTCCACACGTTCCTCCTCCACCACAAGCTGAAGGCAGGAAAATATCCTGTGTTGACAAGGCCGTTAATACGGTATCGCCTGGTTCAATCTCAATAACTTTTTTACCATCATTAATATCAAGCTTAACCAGCCCCTGAGGGGTCAATTTTTTTCGAGCAAATAACAATAATGCTACCAACAGCATGATAATCAATAGAAAAGCTCCAACGCTGACACCAACTATAGCGCCTATACCAAGGGATGTATCAAGCAGAATCATATCTTTTCAGTTTTTTTGTTTACAGTTTGATTCCCATGAAACTCATGAATGCAATACCCATAAGTCCAACAATAATAAAAGTAATACCCAAGCCACGCAGAGGGGCTGGAATATTTGAATAGCTAATTTTTTCACGAATTGCAGCAAGTCCAACCACGGCCAGAAACCATCCTAAGCCGCTACCCAGGGCAAAGGAAACTGCTTCGCCAATGTTATTATAATCGCGCTCTTGCATAAAAAGAGCACCTCCAAGGATGGCGCAATTAACAGCAATCAGGGGTAAGAAAATTCCCAATGCACTATATAATGATGGTGATATTTTCTCAATAATCATTTCAATCAATTGAACAATAGAAGCGATTACTGCGATAAAGAGGATGAAACTCAAAAAGCTCAAATCAACATCGGCAAATCTAGGACTAAGCCAGGTAAGAGCTCCTTCTCTCAAGAGGTAGTTTTCAATAAGGTAATTCACCGGAATAGTAATACCCAGCACAAAAATTACAGCCAGTCCCAAACCCGTGGAAGTTTTTACAGTTTTTGAAACTGCCAAATATGAACACATTCCAAAGAAGAATGTAAAAATCATATTGTCAATAAATGCTGCTTGGAAAAATATATTAATGTAGTCCATTTCTAATTTATTTTATCTTTTTATTTTATTAAATCTAGTGTTAATTAAGCTTCTTGTAATTTTGGATTACGTGCTTTTTGCACCCAAATAATGATTGCAACAATTACCAATGAAGATGGAGGTAGTAACATCATACCGTTATTTTCATAACCAAAAGCAT
>JAGLDP010000078.1 GCA_023145515.1 Bacteroidales bacterium | reverse complement strand
AATTTTGTTTTTGTATTCCACGCATAGACATGCACATGTGCTGTGCTTCAATAACAACAGCTACGCCAAGCGGCTGAAGAGTATCCTGAATGCAATCACGAATTTGGGTTGTCAACCTCTCCTGAACTTGTAGGCGACGGGCATAAGCCTCAACAACTCTGGCTATCTTGCTTAATCCGGTAATATATCCATTCGGAATATAGGCCACATGAGCTTTGCCAAAAAATGGTAGCATGTGATGCTCACACATTGAATATATTTCAATATTTTTAACCAGCACCATTTGCTTGTAATCCTCTTTAAACATGGCTGATTTTAGTATCTCTACCGGATTCATTTCGTATCCTTGAGTCAGGAATTGCATGGCTTTTGCCACTCTGAGAGGAGTTTTGATTAAGCCCTCACGCTCTGGGTCTTCTCCTAATAGTTGCAAAACCTCCTTGTAGTGCTGAGCCAGATCATTGGTTGTCTGGTCATCATACCGTTCGATTTTCTGATATCCGTTGCCGTTACTATCGTTTAAACTGAACTCCATCAATATTGTTTTTTTGATCTAAAAAGTAGAACAAAGTAAGGATAAATAATGTTTAAAAAGGGTAACTTACATCAGATTTTAACGATCATGAACAGCTTGATTATTGTTTCAACTCATCGCGAGATTCTGCCTTTTCTGACACAAAGAGGTGTTTCTGCTGACACTACTAAGGAATGGTTTCCTGATATCAGTAAGGATACCCACATGAAAATTACAGGACTTGGCGTTCCGAGTACTTTGCTGCAATTGGGACAAGTAGTTCAGACGATGAAGCCTGATCATATCTTGCAAGTGGGTTTTGCCGGTAGCTATAATCCGAAATTTCCGATTGGAGATTTGGTGGAGGTCAATCGTGATTGTTTTGCCGATCTTGGGATAGATAATCGTGGTAGCTTTATTCCAATTCATAAAGCAATGCCTGATGTGCAAGGAGCCTATAGCTGGCTTGATTATCTGGCTGTAACTCAGCTTCCTCATGTGGTAGGCGTGACCGTTAACACAGGATCAGGTAGCAGTGAGCGTATTGCAGCAATGAAGCAAATGTGGAATCCCGATGTGGAAACCATGGAAGGGGCAGCAGCAATGCTATTCTCACTCAAAAATAATATTCCATTTACTCAGATCAGAGTGATCTCAAACTTTGTTGAACCTCGAAATACTGACTCGTGGGATATGGATCTGGCTGCCGATAATCTGTCTGTATGGCTAACAAATTATCTGAATTCTTAATTATGAAAATTTCCCTTGGCTTTAGTACTTGTCCGAACGACACTTTTATATTTGATGCCCTTATTAATGGAAAAATTGATGCCGATGGATTTGAATTTATTCCAGTACTTGCAGATGTTGAAGAACTGAATAAGAAGGCATTGTCTGTAGATCTGGATGTTACCAAGCTTTCTTACCATGCTTATGGCCATGTAGCTATGAATTATAAAGTTCTTGATTCGGGGAGTGCCCTCGGACATGGGAATGGTCCTTTGGTGGTGAGTAAAAAAAAGATTCCACCTGCTGAAATTACAGAAGCCAGAATTGCGATTCCCGGTAATCTAACTACTGCCAATTTTCTGATGTCTATAGCTTTTTCCCAAGCTCTGAATAAAAAGTCATATTTATTTTCAGACATTGAATCGGTGGTTCTAAGTAATGAGGCAGATATTGGAGTATTGATCCATGAAAATCGTTTTACTTATGCAGAGCGAGGATTGATATTGATCGAAGATCTAGGAGCGTTTTGGGAAAGAAAAACCAACTTGCCAATTCCTCTAGGTGGAATCATGGTGAGCCGACTGCTTTCTGAGAGTGTTCAGATCAGAATTCAGAAGTGTATTCATGATAGCATCATGTTTGCCTTTGATAATCCGGAGTCCTCAATAGATTATATGAGGAAATATGCTCAGGAAATGCGTGAGGATATTTTGCATAAACACGTGCAAACTTTTGTTAATGACTTCTCTCTTTCTTTAGGTACAAAGGGGCGGAAGGCAGTAAGAAAACTTTTTGATCTTGGCAGTAGTCAGGGCTTGTTTCCAAAGCCGGATAAAGAAATCTTCGTCCCATTTGTTAATTACTAATCTGTTTTGTTGAAAAGCTAAGCACTGCAACGGGGTTACCTTTTCTTTATTGAGGGGATTAACAATAAAGAACGAAAACTATATGACCAAAAAGGTCAGTTATTCAGCGTATTCAGATTTTGTTTTGCGGGTGCCGGGCCTACCTGTAAGCATGCTGAATCGTATTCCTGAAAAAAGGAATGATCTTGATTCCTTTATTAGAGATCAATGGGCTAATTCTTTGATTAGGAATGCTATCATGCTGGCGTCTAGTGATCTGGCTCTAATGATTGAAGATCTTGTCAGTAGGAATAAATCATTTCCTCCTGATGTGGCTCATAGCTTTTTGAACTATTTTACCAGATTCTGTACCCGACCAACTCCTTTCGGACTTTTTGCCGGTGTTGCTTCTGGAAGGATAAAGGGAGAGCAGGATTTGCAAATGGATCTTCTCCCTTTAGAAAAGGGACTGTTATCATGCCGTTTGGATATGGAGTATCTGCTTGCTGAAGTACAAGGTATATCGCGCATTAGGAATTTTAGAGAGAATCAAGGGTACACCCCGTCAAACAGTATTTACCGGGTTGGGAATCAATACAGGTATATTTTTACTACTATTTTGAAATCAGGGGGTAAGAAGTATCGGATTGAATCCTTTGATAATCACCCTGTGATTGAACCTTTATTGCAGTTTTGCAGCGAGGGAAAAAAGTATTTCGATATTATCAACTTCGTCACTAAAGGAGAGTATTCTAAAAAGGAAGCAGAGGATTTTGTAAATGAATTGATTGATATGCAGGTTCTGATAAATCAACTTGAGCCAGTATTGACCGGAATAGAATATGGTAAATATTTGCTTGATCAAGGTCTTTATTCGAAGACATTGATCAAGCAAATCATGATATTGACCAGGTCTATTGCACCATCAGAATTTGAATCAAAAAGACTATTGATTTCAGAGTTAGCAGAAAAAAGCGGAGTGCCCTATAATGCTGGCAAACTGATTCAGGGAGACTTTCTCAGATCCACTAAATCTATGGTGCTTTCAGAGAAGATTAGTAATAAAATTATTCTTGGCATCAGAATCTTAAAAGCGATGAGTGCCAGGGAGGAGTTAGATTCTTTGAGAGATTTTAAAGCTCACTTTGCCAGACGATTTAATGATCGCAAGGTGCCATTGCTCCAAGTTATGGATCAGGAGTTTGGGCTCGGACTCAAAGGCCCTTTGGGGCAACAGAATTCTGATGCTTCAGCTCTGCTTGATGACCTGGCTGGGTATGGGATTCCTGGTAAGAAAGATATCCGCCAAGAGGAAACCATCATGCCAAGAAAAGAGCATGGTAATGTGTCGTTACCTTCTTTTCAATCATTGAATGCTGCAGATATTCGTCAGTTGAAAATTCATCAGGGTACGTGGCCAAAACAGATATATGCGATTTGTTCACTTATTGGTGATCCTGATAATCCGGAAATATATATTCAATTAGCTGCAAAGGGAAACCCGGTATATCTAATTAGTCGATTTGGCTTTTTGCCGGATAAGGGGATTGGATCTATGATTAAGTCGTGTGTAAAGGACGAGATAGCTGAGAATCCAAATGATATGTATGCAGACATTGTTCACTTACCTGAAAATAGAACTGGAAATATTTTGCAGCGACCCACATGTTATCCCTATGAAATACCCTTTCTGACTCAATCAATTCTTCCTCGCGATAAACAAATAAGCCTAAATGATATTTTAGTATCAGTTGAGAACGACAAAGTAGTTTTGAGTAGTAGTCTGAATGCGAAAAGGATTATTCCCCGCCTAAGTAATGCTCACAATTATACTCAGAGACAACTTGCTGTTTATGAGTTTTTGGTCAAATGTGGTAAGCAATCAGGATCTGATATCTATAGCTTACCCAAAGAATTTGAGGCTGGAGAGGGCTTTTCGCCTGGATTAAGATTTGGCAATTTGATATTTAGGCTACCCCAATGGAAACTTGATTTATCTGACCTTAAAAATAATATGTCTAAGGAGAAAGAAGATGTTTATTTTATGCTCAAGCAATGGGCGCAAAAGAACAATATGCCAGATCAGGTTATTCTGAAGGAGGGTGACCGACATTTATATGTCAACTGGCAAAATCAGAATCTAGTGGAATCATGTTGGGAGCTATTGAGAAAAAGAAGCAAAGCTCATTTTGAGTTATATCCCTATTTATCCGGATCACCAGTCAAAGAAAATGAATCATCATTGACAAATCAAATTGTAATATGCTTTCACCAAACCAAATAAAGCAGTCTTTTTATCCTGGAGAAGAGTGGGTATATATGAAATTATATATGGGTCCTGAAACTGCTGAAGAATGGATTTGTTATCACCTTCCCCGTATCATGGATAGTGTTCAGAAGGATATTCCTGGTGCAATTCTCTTTTTTATTAGATTTCTAGATCCTGATTTTCATGTCAGAGTTCGTGTGTATATTCCTCATAGAAAGCATTTTAGTGTAGTCGTGAATCTAATAAATCAGCATTCTGGTATAATGATTAGGCAGGGGGTGATGTGGAAAACTGAAATCTGTACTTACGAAAGAGAGGTAGAACGGTATAGTGTTGAGAGGATTGAGCTTTTTGAAAGAGCTTTTTCTATTGATTCAGATTTTTGGCTGAGAGTTTTACCATTGATCGAAGCTCAGGATAATCGCGAGGATCTTCGTTGGAAAATGGCTTTGCTGAGTACTTATAGATATTATCGTGATCTGATCAGAGATCCTGAAGAAATTATCAGGATCATGTCAAAAATTGTTCAGGCACTTAAACAGGAACAAAAACCCGGACGAACACTAATGTATCAGATTGATCAAAAATTCAGGATGATTCGTGGGGATCTGATGCCCTTTCTTGAAGATGAACTTAGTCTTTTTCCTCAGGTTGAGGTATTGTTGAGAAAGCGTTCGCTCAAGTTGACCGAGCTTTTTGATCTCTATCGTGAAGGTGATTGTTATTTCACATGGTCGAAGTCAGATCAGAATATTGCAGATCTTGTTCATATGAGCCTGAACAGAGTGCTGAGATCAAAACATAGAATGCAGGAATTTGTGATTTACTATTATCTGGTAAAGCTGATGAAAACTCAGTTGGCCTTGAGGTAGATATACCTCCCTGCCAATGCCGTTTGTCCGATTCCACGGGCTAGCAGAAAGAGAATTAGTGCCAACCAAAGTGCATGATTTCCCATATTTTCTTTGAGGAGGAAGAAGACAGGGACAAATACTATCCCTGTGGCTGCCAGCATGCTGTTTCTCATTCCTTTTGACGCTGTGGCTCCGATGTAGATTCCATCCCAGATGAAGGAGGGGAAGCCAGCCAGGGGTATGAATATCAGATAAATCAGGTAGGGGGCACAAGCATCAATGATTGCTCGGTTATCGGTTAGAATAAATATAATTTGCTCGCTGAAGAAAGCATATAAGATGGTGAACGGTATGCTTATATATAATCCCCATAGGAATAATAGTCGAATTGCTTTTCGTAGCGATTTGTGATTATTGGCTCCAATGAATCGTCCTATCAGGGCTTCACCGGCATGGGCGAACCCATCGGCGAAGAAAGAAAAGAGCATGAAGAATTGTAGCAGTAAAGTGTTGACAGCCAGAATGGTGTTGTCTGTTGCAGCTGATTGACTAGTAAAGAAAGTGAATACAAATATGAGGCAGAGAGTTCGAATGAAGATATCGCGGTTCACCTGAAAGAACTGTTTATAGTCTGCTAGCTTGCGAATGGCCTTGCCCGACCAATATTTGAGCAATCTTTTATAGAATCTAAAAAACAGAATCAGGCCTGCGGCGAGTCCGATGTATTGTGCCAGTACTGTGCCTAGAGCTACTCCGTCTGATTTCATTCCGAAACCATAAATGAAAAGAAGATTAAAGCCCAGATTAAGTACATTAACAAGTATTGCAATGATCATGGGGAATCTGGTATTCTGCATTCCAACAAACCAACCGGTAAGGACAAATAGCCCAATTGTGGCTGGAGCTGCAAAAATCCTGATATTGTAGTAGGTTTTGGCTAGTTCTTCAACTTCTGAACTACCATTGATGACCTTGAAGGAGAGCCATCCGATAGGATTCTTGAGAATGATAAGTAGAAGCGCCCCACCTATGGCTACCAGACTGGCTCTTCCTAAGGTATTCATAAGCTCATGAAGATCACGTTTGCCGTAAGCCTGAGCAGTGAATCCTGATGTTCCCATCCGAAGAAATCCAAAGCCCCAGTATAAGACATTGAAAATGACCCCTCCAATGGCAATGGCTCCTATGTAAAGTTCTGATTCCAGATGTCCCAGTACCGCCAAATCAACCATGCCTACCAGGGGAATCGTTATGTTGGAGATAATATTCGGGACAGCAAGATTTAGGATTTTCTTATTCAGTGTCATTTTCCCTTATGCCTTGTGCCTTTTCCCTTATGCCTTGTATATGCTCAGGGGTAGTACCACAGCACCCACCAACGATATTAGCGCCGGCTGAAATAAGATCAGGTATGTAAGACGCTGTAATTTCTGGCGTCTCGTCAAAAATATTTTTGCCCTCACAAAGATGAGGCAGGCCGGCATTAGCGTGAACCAAAATAGGAATCTCAGGGTTTACTTTTCTGATGGCTTCTACAATAGGGATCATGTTTTCCATTCCGTTGCCACAGTTTGTACCTATGATATCTGCACCTTCAGCAAGCAGAGCTTCAACCATTTGCTCAGGACTTACACCCATCATGGTACGGAAATCACCTTGAATGGTTTTATCAAAAGTCATTGTGCAGATGACTTCCAGATCAGTATTTTCTTTTGCTGCCCTAATGGCTAATACAGCTTCGTCAAGAGCAGTCATTGTTTCTATACAAATTGCATCTGCACCGCCTTCTGCCAGAGCCATAACTTGTTCTTTAAAAGCTTCATATAGATCATCTTCGGATACTTCTCCCATCATGAGTATTACTCCTGTAGGGCCAACTGAACCGAGAACGATTTTATCTGGTCCGGCTGCTTCTCGTGAAATCTCAGCAGCTCTTTTGTTTAGTTCCCATACCTTGTCATCCAAACCAAAATGAGCCAATTTATAGCGACTACCTCCAAAACTGTTGGTTTCAACCATATCTGATCCTGCTGTGATATAGGCAGAAGCTACTTCTTTAACCTTTTCAGGGAAGTCGATGTTCCAGCTTTCAGGACTAACACCAGGTTCTAGTCCTTTTTCTTGTAATAAAGTGCCCCATGCTCCATCGCTGACCAGAGTTTTCTGGTTACTGAGAGCTGATATTAAACTATTTGCCATGTCAGATAAATTTGAGTGGTCTAAATGTAGGGGATTCAAACCAAATCCAGAAACTCCCGTGTAAATTCTTTAGGTTCGAGACCGGGACCCAAGAAAATGATTTCAGTTGGACCAGCCCATAATTCTGCTCTTGTAATCTCTAGTTGATCAAATACTCCTTGCACAAGAAGGAACCCTCCATTCTTGACCTTTGCATATCCCTTCATCCTGTATATCTGATTCTTATTTTTCTTCCAGAATTCTCTTATAATTTGTTCTGTATATATTTTCTGGGTACGGATAACACAGGAAGCTATTTGTGGTCTGCCAGCTGAATTTTCTTGGAGATTCTCACTTATAGATGGCTTTTTTGATGAAAGTTGTAGTTTGTCTGTAATATTTTCAACGTACCCATGGTTTGTTTCTATCATTTCTGCAAACGGGTTCCATTGACGTATGCTGGTAATAAATTGCTCGTCAGGTTTTTGCAGGTCTGATTTATTTAGCAAAATAAGGTCGGCGATCTGAATTTGATGTCTTA
Organism: Bacteroidales bacterium; assembly: GCA_023145515.1. Taxonomy (GTDB): domain Bacteria; phylum Bacteroidota; class Bacteroidia; order Bacteroidales; family UBA12481; genus JABHCC01. The sequence goes on along the minus strand of JAGLDP010000078.1, from coordinate 1,326 downwards.
CTCTCTGGATGAACTGATGGGCTCTGTTAAAGTTCACGCAATCAACAACTGTCCAGATTGTTGATAGATACAGATGCTCTTGAACCTCTGGCGCCTGCATCATTTGTCCGATTGAAACCGGATCGGCTAAACCTGTTGCTTCAAGAAAAATGATCTCAGGTTTATACTCTTCAATAAATACCGCAAGTTGTGAAATAAAGGTATCCAGCATACAGACACAAAAAACCGATCCATTATAAACTTCAAGTAGATCAAAAGCTCTTCCGGTATTTTTTAGTTCAAATGAATCTGTTTTTCCAGGTGCATAATCATTCTGAACTATGGCAATTCTCTTTTCACTACTCAGCGAAGTGAGGATATGTCTTAATAAGCTGGTTTTTCCACTTCCCAGAAATCCTGTTATCAGAACAAAAGGTATTTTATTTATAGTAGTGCTTTTATCCATTCTTTCATGACATCTATTCCAATATCAGTATTTCCCTCAGATTTTATCCGATTACGTACGTTGATCCATGCCGGAGTCTGACTAACACCAAATAGGTTTGCTGCTTCAGCTCCGGTGATAGTTTCAATCTCAATTTGCGCACCCAATTCCACGATTGCTAATTTGGCTTTCTCTTCCAATTCTACTAGTTCTTCAGCAGATCCTGCAAGGATGATTTTGCCATGTTTTTCACGAATCCTAAGCCTCATTTTTTCATTCAGTCGCTTTTGAATAGCCCGAATGATTTCTTGCTTTGGTGGAATTTGAGAAACGAAAGTGATTTTTCCGTCTATGCAGATCGTTGGGATATTCTTAACGAACAGCGATGACATAAAAGTTACCCCATCAAGATTTTTTATTGAATGTTCACGCCATTCTACAAGCTCCTCAAAATGAGGTGCAATAGTTTTAACAGCTTCTACCATATACTGACAAGGAGCACATGATTCAGAATCAAGAGTAATTATGTCAATGATTACCTTATCAGTATGGCCATACTCAGCAAGGTTGAGCATAGGCATCTCTTCTGTTTTTGTGTCAAGTGTTCTAACAACATCGCGTTGATATGGATCTCTTACTAATTGGCTTATTGACTTGAGGTTTTCAATCGGGGTTTTCATTGGCAGGTCACAGCCAGGGGCCAGTAGGAAACCTGCTTCTCCTGCAGTATCCATGCATTCAAGGGCATGCTTTTGACAATCTTCTGGTGAACCCATTAGCAAAACAAGAGTAAGCTGTAAGTTGCCGCCAAAACTTATTCCATATTTTTTGCAAATATCTCTTACATAATCAAGAGGAATATTTTCATCGATTGAAACATTATCAGGATTGGTTTTGCACAT
>JAGLDP010000077.1 GCA_023145515.1 Bacteroidales bacterium | reverse complement strand
TTGTTTTTGATGCCATTAAAAACAGTTGAAATCGGATTATGGATAAATTGTTCAAATTGATCAGGACCGATTTGGGAGGTCATCGGGTCAACTACAGCAATAACATCACAGCCCGCCTCAAGGTACCAGTCTGACATCTGTCTGGAAATCTGAGCTGTGTAATCTAACAAGCTGATAGTGTACTCAGGATCCTCAAACATTTTAATAAAAATATCTGTGCCCAGAAGATGCAAAGCCAGAGTGAAAGGACCTGTGACTAATCCGTATAAGGCGATTTCAGGATTTTTTTCACGTAATGCCCTTGCTGCCTCAAGAACTATCGGAATTCGTCCGGAATTTTTGTCAAAGTCAGGTAACATATCATGAGTGACTCCACCGATCAAGGGATGGTCAATTACGGCAGGAGGATTATCAGGCGACCATGCTAACTTACATCCGAGTGCCTCAGCCTCAATTTGCAAATCAAAGCATACAGGAATACCATCAGGTTGGTATTCTTTTATGGCGGCTTGAACCCCATTAATGAGTAAATCTTTCGATTTTAGAAATTCTTCAGCTGATTTTTCAATCAAATGCGCACCATGAACACCAACAAATGGTACCCACGGAATACGGTCAACTGCTTTGTTTTGGATTGCTAAAACGACTCTTTCTTTACCATTCATTATATTGTTCTTTTATATAGCTCACGGGTGGCATCTTTCATTGCTATCAGATTATCTAATGGCACTTCTGGCTCTACAAGGTGGGACGGTCCGAGAACTATACCTCCTTTTTCACCACAAGTATTGATTCTATTATGAACCTCCTCACGTATTTCTTCTTTAGTGCCAAAGGGAATTAATTGTTGGGATCCTAAGGTGCCCCAAAATGATGCTTTATCACCATAAAGATCGTGAACCTCATTAAAATTCATGCATTCTGGTTGGATAGGATTGAGGATATCAACTCCGATTTCCAGCAAACCCGGAATGAAAGGAGTGTAATGTCCGCATGAATGATAGAAAACTAAAATATCAGGATTCACTTCTCTGGCCGCATCAATAACTTTTTTGTGTCGCGGTTTTAGCCATTCTTCCCACATATCCATACCTATCATTGGTCCGGCCTGAGTGCCAATATCATCTCCAAGAGAAAGGACATCTACACCAGACTGAGCATAAAATCTTGCTTTTTGGCATGCATATTCAGTGGTTCTGTCAAGAATAATTCTGGCTTTTTCATCTCCCATCATGATATCTATAATGAGCTCCTCCATTGATCTTAAGTACCATGATATTTCCCATATTGTCATCTGAAGATCACAAATCACTGCAAGTCCGTTATTGTGGATTTTCTTAACTTCATTTATCATGAAGCTATTTTCTTTGGGATCAAACGATGGGAGAGGATATCTGGCAATCAAATCTGCATCAGTTACTCCCTTCAAAGGGTGATGCATACGAGTCATATGATATGCGGCTTCGGAACCTTTAGAATGCCCTATTCCCCATACGTCAAATTCAGTTGAGTCAGGGAGTTCTTCGTTGTCAAAATATGGAGAATTAACGATTCCTGCTTTAAGCTCAGGCGATCCTGTTTTTTCAAATATCTTGACCCAGCGGTGATCCATTTCGAAAAAAGACTTGTAATCGCGGTGTCCATAGCGATTTTCAAAATCATGAATTTTGGAATCACATAACCAATAATCAATAGGCGTCCACTCAAAGCCTTGGCGACGAAGAGTTCTTAAGAAATTTTCTCGCGGGGTAAGCATCTTACTGTTTGTTTAAGTATTCTACAGCTCCTTGAGGATCAGCAGAATACCAGTCGGCACCAATTTTGTTTTTAAAGTCATCGGTAACTGGCGCTCCTCCAATTAAAATCTTCGTTTCAGGTTTGACTGCTTGGATATCTTCAACGATTTTGCCCATATTCAACATGGTGGTTGTAAGCAAACAGCTGAGTCCGATGAATGCATTTGGGTATTCCTCAAGAGCCGAGATATATTTTGATGATGGAACATCAACCCCAAGGTCAATTACTTCCCATCCAGCACCTTCTACCATCATTCCTAATAGGTTTTTGCCAATATCATGCAAATCCCCCATAACGGTTCCAATAATGAAAATACCTTTTCTTTTTACTTCACCAGACTGGAAAAAGGGACGAAGATGATTCATGCCTGCTGTCATTGCTTTTGCTGCCATCAGAACTTCTGGCACAAAAACTCTGTTCTCACGAAATTTTACTCCAATTCGTTCCATGCCGGGTACCAGGCCTTCTGACAAAATCAGATCGGCAGATACTCCTAAATCAATAGCATGACTTGTTAATTCATCGGCGCCATCCTGTTCTTTCATATCAGGAGGAAATGGAGCTGATTTATTTACTTTACCGCGTTCAACACATACAGAAATTTGATGAAGTAGTTCTTTTGACATGATTTTGTAATCTTTTAGTTTATAGTGCATAAAAGTACTTGTTCAAATAGTCATACCTTTACATTATTCACACTAAACAAGATTCATTATTATAAAAATCGGAACATGATTAATGAACTTATACTTCGAAACCGGAGTTACCGGCGATTCAAAGAAACAGCCAGAATGACGCACGATCAACTTTTGAAATTAATAGACCTTGCTCGTTTGTCACCATCGGCCAGAAATCAGCAAGCGTTGAAGTTTATGTTGATTCATGAAAAGATGGCTTGTGCTGATATTTTTGAGCATCTTGCATGGGCAGGATATCTGAAGGATTGGAAGGGCCCCGATGAAGGTGAGCGACCAGCTGCTTATATTGTTATTCTTGGTGATGGAGCTTTGGGCAGACAGTTTGATACTGATGTTGGAATTGTTGCACAATCGATGTTGTTGGGTGCTGTGGAGATGGGATTTGGTGGCTGCATGATTGGATCTATCAAAAGAGATAAAGTCAAAAAGATCTTCTCTATTCCCGATAATCTTTCTATTGAGCTTATAATTGCTTTAGGAAAGCCTGCTGAAGAAATTGTTGTTGAAGCTTGTATTAAGGGTGATGTTAGCTATTGGAGAGACGAAAATGATATTCACTATGTTCCAAAACGCAGCCTTGAAGATTTATTATGGCATTAGTGATATATAACATGTTTTTCTGCAAGTATTTGAGCTCTAGTGCCTAGGACTTGATTCTTGTGGGCGTCATAAAAAATTGTTAAAAAAAATAGCGACTATTAGTAAAATAAATTTGGTGGAAATACCAGAAGGCTATACTTTAGCTAAGAGTAAAGACTGATAATCTTTACTTTTCTTATCTGTAAGGTGGTTCTTGATTGTGGGGATGATAGGTGAAGTTGGAAAAAAAAGGCGGTTCCCAGCCGCCTTTTTTATTTGAACTAATCGTAAATTATTTAAAAGCTTTTTCTAGAAGTCCGTCGCCTGATAAACTCAGCCTGCTAAAGTATTCAGGTACTGGCTTGCCCATTAGCTTGTCAACGTATAACTTGGCCAGATACTGACCTAGCATAAATCCCTGTCCTCGCAATCCAATAAATAATCCCTTGTCAGTATCAATAATCATGCGTGGCTCAACATAATATCCAGCCCATATTGATTGAAATCCAATGGATGATAATTCAGGGAGCCAGTTAACAAACACTTCAGATGCTATTTCAACGAAGTTCTGGGTGTTTATTTTTAGGTTCTTACCTGATTCCTGAGCCTCAAAGGCTGGAGATGCACATCCTATTATTTGTCCGGTCTCAGCAAGTTGTTGTCCGTAAACAGCTGAAAATCCTTTATAATTCCTTCTATCTATCATCATTGGCAAAGGGCTTCCGTTAATGCCCATCATAGGTAATCGGCGCGTAATGAAGGCCTGATGTTTTACAGAAAAGATACCTGTCTCCATTCCTAATTTTTGCGCAAAATCATTTGCCTCCGGACCAAGAGCATTGATAAAAACAGGAGTGTGATATTCTACATATTCCTTGTCATGGGTTTGAACCAATGCGATATAACCCTCAGGTGATTTCTTGAGATCAATCAGTTTACAGTCTTCTAAAACATTTCCACCATTTTGAATTCCTAGAGATCGGATCAGATCAACAACACGACCGGGAGTTGCCTGCCAGCAATCGTGAGTCATCAGGGCCGATTTGTATGAGTCTTTCAGATTGGGGTTAATGTTTGGAGATATACGTTTACTGAAGTCTTTTGGATTTATCATTTCTGCGTCTGACCAAGCCCTTGAGGCCTCAAGGGCATTGTACATTTCCTCATCATGAGCAAAAGTTACGTAATCTATCGGTAGAAAGTCTATGTTTTTTATCTTCTGCAAATCTTTGAATATCTCCAGATTATTGTGAGCAATGTCTGATAGTTCCGGGATGCTGAAGTTCGGTCGACCGCCAGCAATATTTCTCCAGGATGCTCCACGTCCGTAATTTATCAAAGTGGGTTTCTCACCTGCCTCTGCCAAGTATCTGAAAAGTGCTGAGCCTCCGATTCCACCACCTGCAATCAAAGCATCTGTTTTTTCAATCCGGATAGGATTCTTTTTGGTAACCAAATGGATTTCTTCAGATTTTTCACGTGGATAAAGCTCGCCCATACCTATCTGGTTCGAAAGAGGTCCTCTTGGGGTTGCATCTCCAACTATCGAAATTCCACTCCCTATAAGAGCAGTCTTAAGTCGCTTTATGCATCGTTTTCCCCTGCAGGCACCCATTCCCAAGCGTGTGGTATGTTTGATTTCATCTACCGAGATGAACTTCCTGTCGCCAATGGTTTCCATAATCTCCTCCATCGTAACATCTTCGCAATGACAGATGTATGTGGGATTATTTGTGTGGGGGTCGGCTCCCTCAATCTCCAGAATCTCAGGATACTGTTCTTTTATAATGAATCCTCTGACTTTTGTGAGCTCATCGCCCTGCAGACTGAGCGATTTGACGCGGGCAATGTCTGTTTTATTCGGTTTTTTCAAAACCTTCTCAATGATTCCTTCTCCTATTATCTTGCCGTTGTTATCTACCAGATGAACCTCCTTGTTTGCTTCGATATGGTATTCTACTGGGAGAAATAGCCAGTCTTTTTTGATATTGTAGCCAAAAATTGCCAATCCGGGACATTGATAAACACAATCCATACAGCCGACGCACTTATCAAAGTCAATGGCAGGAATTGTGCTGGTTGAGTTTTTGATAATAGCACCATGGGTACATGCAAATTCGCAGGGATTACAAGCAAATCCATGCAGACAATCAATCAGAACAAATCCTTTTTGTCCCATTCTCTCTTCAGAAGGTTTATGAACTTCTTCCTGGACTTTTATTGGATGTTGTTGAGAGTCAATATATTCCTTTGAAATCTTCAAGTATTCGTCGTAATTATAACGCATAGCCAGATCTTCAAGAACCTCATAAGCTACTTGTTTGCCTCTTAGCACTGCACTGGTTCCTTCTCCAATACGAATGGCATCACCGGCTCCATAAACCTGACGACCAAAAATTTCTTTTCCTTTAATCAGGAGCTGGTCATCAGGAACAAGACCAGTACAAATATTTATGGCATCAATTCCTGTTATGGTTTGTTCGGTTCCTGGTATTGGTTCAAAGTTCTTGCTTTCAGCAATGACAGCTCCAATAATTCCGGTTCTGTCTTTATTGGGGATGGCTCTGATCAGAAGATGATTCAGTATGATCGGAATTCCTAAGCGTCTTACCCTATTAGCCTGCACCGGAAAACCTCCCTCGTTTGGCATGGCTTCAACAATGGCCTTAACCTCGGCACCAGCCTGCATGAGCTGGTAACTTGTCAGGTATCCAATGTTACCCGCCCCAACTGTCAATATCTTTTTTCCTAATAGAGTTAGTTCGCTGTTCATCATTTTTTGAACAACTGCAGCAGTATATACACCGGGAACATCATCATTTTCAAAAGCAGGCATGAAAGGAACGGCACCGGTTGCGATGACCAATTGTTCGGCATCCACATAAAAGATTTCCTGGGTAGAAATATTCTTCACGGCCAGTCTTTTGCCTTCAAGTACATCCCATACGGTGCAATCCAGCATAATTCCATCCCTGTTTTCACCTGCCAGAGTTTCAGCAATATCAAAGCCTCTCATTCCGCCAAACTTCTTCTCTTTTTCAAAAAAGAAGAACTGGTGAGTCTGCATAAGAAACTGACCACCAATTTTATCATTGTTGTCTATGACCAGATTGTCAACCCCATGTTCATTGAGGATTTCACGGGTAGCAAGACCAGCCGGACCAGCACCAATGATTGCAACAGTTGTACGGTAAACCTTATTTGGTGTGTCTTTTTTGTAATTTGTTGTAGTTGGACGATAATCTTTGGGTACTTCTGAAACTTCTTTTACACCATCCACCCTGGTAATGCAAATGCGCTTTATTTCACCATCAACCAGCATTTCACAGGCTCCACATTTTCCTATTCCACATTCAAGACTCCTGTTTCTTTCCTGTAAACTGTGGCTATGAACCGGAAATCCTGCCTGATGCAATGCAGCTGCAATGGTTTGTCCTTCTTCACCTTTTACTTCGCGTCCTTCATAATTGAAGCTGATTTCCGAATTTTGCCGGATATCTATTATTGGGTGTTTAGTAATTTTATACATCTACTTTATCAATTTAATCAAGACAATTATAAAACCCAAAAATAGCTAGCTGTCAATATCCTTTAAATGACCTTTATCAGGTATGAAGATTTATTGCTGGAGATAGTTAATTTTGTTTTATGAATTTACCAGAATGGACTATATGGTCAATTGCTTTATTCATCGTCTTTGTGGCCATGGATTTATTCTTAATCTATGGAATTATACAGTCAATCAATGAGAGAGAGGACCGAGCTGTTAAGAGACTTGGTTTGTTGCTGCTTGTTTTAGTAGTTGCTGAGTTGCTGCTTATTTATGCTGGTGTGTTGTTAAACATCCAACTGTTTTGGGTTCTTATGGTAATCGGGCTAGTAATTCTGATAGTATTGATTCTTTTTCCTTGGCCTGAGAACAAAATAATATTGGATGAAGGAGAGCCTGGCCGTATTGATGAGCGCACTATTATGTTTTCAAGGAATGAGCTAATCCCGGAAACACAAAACTTCAATGAGTATTATTCTGATTATCCACAGCACAGACAGACAGATGATGAATTTCGTAAATCGCCGGGCTTAATGAACAAAGATTCGAGGTTTTATCATCCGTGGGTATTTCCGGCTGCTGATGCTAGTTTTTATACAGTGGCTGCTTTGCAGTCAAGAACTGATGGTGTTGTTGCAAAGACAAAACAAGACTTTGACCCAGAGAAGCTTGAGCGATTTGTAAGAAACTGGGCAAGAGAGATGGGTGTTCATTCTATTGGTATAACAACTTTAAAACCATCTCATCTTTATTCTAAGGGCGGCAGAAGTCATAATTACAATGAACCAGTGGAAACTACACATACGCTGGCCATTGCATTTACTGTGGAAATGGATTTTGATAGAGTGGCTGCATCACCCCGCAGTCCTATCATTCTGGAATCTTCAAATCAATACCTCAAAGCCGGGGTTATTGCGGTTCAGTTGGCATCATTTTTAAGAAATCTGGGCTATTCTTCACGAGCACATATTGATGGAAAATATCAGGTTCGTTGTCCGCAAGTAGCCCGTGATGCAGGGTTAGGTGAAATCGGACGAATGAGTTTACTGATGACTCCAAGACTGGGCCCCAGAGTGAGAATTGGTGTCGTTACTACTGAGGCACCCCTACCTGTTAGCAGGGTTAATCGTGATCCTTCTATGATTCGCTTTTGTCAGATTTGTAAAAAATGCGCTGATACTTGTCCTGCACAGGCTTTACCTTCTGATGATCGTAAGATTACTAATGGTGCTCTTACATGGACTACCAATCAGGAGAAGTGTTTTGGGTATTGGTGCCAGGTGGGAACTGATTGCGGTCGCTGCATTGCTGTTTGTCCGTATTCCCATCCAGATAATTTCTTCCATAATATCGTTAGATTATTTATTCGTATTTCACCTATATTCAGAAAGATAGCCTATAGAATGGATGATTGGCTATACGGTAGAAAGCCTCCTTCACGTGAACTTCCTGATTGGATGAATCCGAAAAATTAGTACCTTTGCTCCCCGAAAATATTTACATTGTAAAAATCAGGTAATTAATAAGTTATGAAGAATTTATCTTGGGTGTTTAATGGGGTTTTAGCCTTGGCTGTAGTCGTTCTATTTGTATTGTATTTTAGCGGAGACAAGGATGAAGCCGGTAAACACAGTTCCAATGCATCCGAATTAGCAGTAGATCAGCCTGCTGGCGAATTTAATATTGCATATGTTTTAATTGATTCCTTGCTAGCTAATTATACACTGGCTCAGGAACTAACAGAAGAGCTACTTAAGAAGAAGGCTAATCTGGAAAATGAATTGGCGAGCAAAGGACAGAAATTGGAGAAAAAAATTGCTGAATTCCAGAATCAGGTTCAAAAGCGCTTAATTACTTCATGGGATGCCCAAGCGAAGGAAAAACAACTGACAGAGGAACAACAGGTTTTTCTGAATCTTCAGAATGATATGCAAAATCGTTTGATGCGTGATGAGCAGGAAATGAATCAGTTGGTTTATGAAACTGTTATAGATTATATTGATCGATATAATGAGGATAATGGATTTAATATGATCATAAGTCAGACTTCCGGTGGTGTGCTTCTCTATGCAGAAACCTATATGAATATTACGAAACAGGTATTGGAAGAGCTTAATGCTGAGCATCTTGCTGCGAAGTAGTGAGCTTTGCCCAAACATATCTTGAAAGATATGCATCCGGATCAAGTGCGGAGTTAAACCCGCCGGATCCGGATCTTTTTTTTTCTGTTGTCATTCCGGTTTTCAACGAAAGCCATCTTCTTGATTGTCTTAATTCATTAAAGGCCTCTCATATAAGTGGTTTGCCTGCTGAGATTATCCTGGTGATTAATCATCCTGAAGGAGCATTGCCAAATGCTATTGAACAAAACAGGAAATCTCAAGAGGAAGTGACTCAGTGGGCTGAAAATGAAATCCCAACTAGTCTGACTGTCCATATTCTTTATCCGACAGCATTTCCAAAGTCGAAAGCCGGACCAGGACTGGCCCGTAAAATTGGTATGGATATGGCAGTACGCAGGTTCAACCAGCTAAATCGTCCTGATGGTATTCTGGTTTCCATGGATGCTGATACTCTGGTTGACAAGGAATATTTTGCTGTTCTTGAAAATTTGTTCAAAACACAAAAACAGGCAAATACATCCACAGTTTATTTTGAACATCTGAGAAACTATGGTGGTGAGATAATTGGGGATATCAGGGCAATGACAGAATATGAGATTTACCTCCGGATGGTGAAGATTGGTTTGAGATGGGCAGGTTATCCTCTGGGTATTTACACCCTGGGTTCGGCTTTTGCAGTTAAGGCTTCTGCCTATGTGAAGGCTGGTGGTATGGGAGTTCAACAATCTGGTGAAGATTTTTATTTCCTGCATAAATGCATTCAATTAGGTGGATTTTGGGAAAACAATGATGCCCGCGTTTATCCTGCTGGTCGTGAGTCAGACCGTGTATTATTTGGTACTGGTCCCTTCATCCGCGATTACCAGAAACTCTTTCCAAATGGATACAAAAAGTATTCATGGAAGGCCTTTACAGATTTGTCAGAATTCTTCAAAAGGATTGGTGAGATTGCTTACCCGACAAGCGAGTCTGAGATCAATAAAATCATTGATCCCTTAAAAGATCCGGTTCTGGATCAGTTAAAATGGAAACAGAAGCTTTTAAATGCTCTTAATCAGTCAGGGGATGCCATGTCCTTTACTAAATGGATATGGAGAGAACTGAACGGACTGCAAATTGTTAAATACCTGAATTTGCATCAGGAATTATTTGGTGCTCAATCAGTAGTACAAACTTCATGTCAGCTTTTAAGCGAATTGGAGTATACTTCATGTCCTCAGAATCCGGTACTGGTATTGAATGCTTTGAGGAGAATTGAGAGAGAGTCAGGGGTGGTGAAGGTTTATTAGGGATTTTATGTTCGAGCTAACGAAAGAAGAGAATGAAGTTAAAAAAACTATCAATAAATCCTCTTTTTTTCAAATAATGACATAAAGTCGTTCGAATAAATGTAATGCTGCACAAAAAGTCGTACGATAATATGTGAAATATAGCATTTAGTCATTGAAAGAGATGCAACTTGGGGTAGCACTTCATAATAGCACTTCTTTTCCGGTAGGGAAGGTTGAGTTCTTAGAGCTATGAGTCAGCAACCCTTACTTGATCTGTTAAACTCCAGGGATTGGATATTGATAAAAAGTTTTGGAGAAAAGTACATCCAGCTACTCCGGCAATACTATTATATCGGAGGAATGCCTGAAGCGGTACATTCATATTGCACTCAAAGCAGAGGAGAATTTGCAGGCTAAGAGCCTAAAAGCATTTTGCAGAAAATATTCAACATCAAAAGCAATCAGATCTTCTATGTCAGATTATAGGGAGGAAGACTGGCTGACGAATTTGCCTCTTTATGCGATTAGTGAATTAGTCAATCCTTCACAATAATATAAACATCCTCATCAGGGGCTTTCATGAGGTATTGTTCACGGGCAAATTTTTCAAGGTTTTCCTTATCGGTTTCTAATAACTCTATGCTTTGACGATCTTGTTGAATCTTATTGATATAGTAACTGGTGTCTTCCTTTAACTTGTTAAGATGTCTTCGGGATTTATACCGATCGATGAGATTGTGCTGATCAAATACTATCAGCCACACTATGAAGATTGCCAGTGTCAGAAAGAATTTATTTCTGATAAAAGCCCAAATCTTATGTAGCATTGCTTTGTTCATGAGTAATCAAAGGTAATTATTTTGACGATTACAAATGAAAAAACTTCCGTAAGCTTGTTCCTCTTTTGAGACGATAATGCAAAAAGAACAAGAGGAGGGCAAAGGGTAGAATGGATGCAGCGACTATAGCTGACCAAGAGAGAGTTACCTCAAGATTATTGGCCATTTTTATAAAAATCTCAGCAAGAATACAATAGAGACCAATGGCCAGAGAGACTAATGCAATGATGTTAAATCCTTTCTGACTGGTGCGAAATGCAAATGCCATAACACCACCCAGGAGTATAATAAAGAATCCGGCAAGCGGAAGTCCCGGATTGACAAACCAATTGATTCCATTATCGTACAAATCGATAAGAACCAAAAAGCTCAGCGTATTGATTAATAAGCCGGGCAGAAATATCCATAATTTTCGAGTTGTGAAGGTTAATAAGGTGATGAAAATATAAGAGGCTGCAATGCTTGTTATTGCATATAATGACCAGGTGGGGCGTTTGTTGGTAATGATGTCAATCAGAATGGTAACTACCAGAGCCGAGAAATGAAGAATAGTTGCTAATTCCCAAAAGAGCCTGCTTTTTTCCTTTGTTGATAGGGGAGAATAGCCTGGATTATAAGCAGATGTTATAGTAGAGTTTTGATGTAACTCTGAATGTGAAGGGCGTTGACATAATGGGCATTGAGAGAATTCACCCTCAATTTCAACACCACAATGTTTGCATATAGACATATTTTTATGAATTTAGAATTGTTATATTGAGTCCTTCATTCTTAAGAAAACGCAGAAATTCTCTTTCGAATTTTGTTGAAGTTGATTGGTTCCCAAAGCAAAGCACTAAACTGTCATGGTAGCTTATTAGTGCAGAATTAACTTTTATGCTAGGATCAGGAGGAGGTGGAATAAAGCGAAATCTTTTTATGAATTTTGTGTAATCTGCTGATATTTTAACCGGACCCAAATTAGTTAATACTCCGGAGTACAATTTTGGTCCTGAGTTCTTAAACATAAGAGTAAGAACCATAACCTTTAGAATTAGAGGGATAATTCTGATAATCGGATTTTTTTCTCCTCCAACATTTCTTCGTATAATTCTTTGAATCTGACGGTGATCAGTTTCTAGTTGCATGTAATGATGAACTATACTTGTAATCTCATCAAAACTGTATGCGCCCAGTCGTGGGTCAATCTCCGGCATAACAAATAGTGCAAAGTTCCTGAGCGTCTTAGAAGGGAATAGTTTTCGGAGATTAACAGGAATCTCAACTCTTAATATAGATTTTCTCGGAAATGGTCTTTTGTTGTATTCGAGCAGATAAAACTTTTGTAAGGTGAACAGGTAAACAGATGCCAGGTATTCTGTTAGCGAGATCTTTTTCTCATGAGCCAGAGCTATTAATTTTGAAGTTGATAGTTCAGCAATTAAGGTTCTGAATTTAGGTTTTCTGTGAATTTCAAATGGCAGGTGGTAAGCATTTCTTATCTTTAAGTGTTTTGGGATATGCTTGCGAAAGTATTTTTTATATGAATCTTCAGTTAAGTCTTTTTGATCAATTGACCTATCTGTGATTACTTGGTCTTCAGGGCTTATAGCCCACTTGCAGAATTGTCCGTAATTACTAATCAGAGATGTGAAAAACGTTGAAGCACCTCCTCCATCTGTCAGAGTATGCATGAATTCTGCACTAATCTTATTTTCCCTGGCAAGAATGCGAATTAATAAGTGATTGCGACCTTGTGTGTTGAATTCACGACATGGTGCACCTTGGTCATATTGGATTAGTGGTTGAGCTTCTGATGGCTCCAGCCAATACCAGAAGAATCCCTTTTTTAATTGTGAACGAAAATACGGGAGTTCGAGTAATGTTTTGTCTAAAGCTTTTTGTAAAGGCTCAAGTTTAACTGCTTCATGCAAGTCAACACTTAACCTGAAAACTGAAGTTCTTACTTTATTAGTGACAGCCGGGAAAATCTTCGCTGCATTATCAAGTCGATACCAGCTCTTTAGATCAATATTTTTATTTAAGCGAATAATGCCCATACCATAAAGGTACGGGCATTATTTCTATTTCAGCTTCATTTTAAAATTCCCCATGCTACCTTCAATATTTATTATCGATTGCCCATTTCCATAAGTGCCTTTGACAGAGGAGTTCATGTTGGTTTTAGAATTCACTAAGTTTTCTAGTTTGGGATATTCCAGATTTCCCATTTGCATGTTTCCTGAAAATATAAAACCCGCATTATGATCGATACCTATTTCAACATCACTCATATTGGTCTCTATTTCTACCAGGTTAAAAGTTGCTGCTACTTTGTCAACCTCCAGGTTTCCCATATTGATTACAGCACTAAGGTTCTCGATAGTGCCAATTGTGCATTCTCCGCTATTGAGTTCAAGCTCAAGATTGCTGGCATGTTTGATTTTTAAATCGCCGAAGTTTAGTTCTACGCTTGCATTACCCAATTTGGCAAATCTAGCGCTTCCGTGGTTTAATTTGAGCTCTATTTCTTTTCCAAGAGCACGATCAATATTTAAAGAGCCAAAGTTGTTTTCTATAGAAATGATGCCACTTAGTTCAGAAACGAAAATGGAGCCAAAGTTGTTCTCAAGATCAAAGTTGATATTTGCCGGGAATTTAGCATCAATTTTAATTTTGAATTTTATTGATTTTCCCCAGTTCGATTTACTGAATTTCTTGTCGATTATTGTTTCGATACGAATCTCATTTCCACTCTGATCAATTACTACCTTGATCATATCGAGCATTTTTTGAGCCTTTGCTTCATTCTTGTTTTCAACGCTAATGAGAACATCAAATACCGCCTGGTTTTTGTCCCATGTTTCGGCACTAAACTCACAGAATTTGAGATCCATTGTTAAAACTGAGGCTTTGTTCGTTTTGAACTCCTTGTGGAGATCCTTCTCAACTTTCTGTGCAAACAGGCTTGATCCTGCTATTATTACCGCCAGAAGTGTGAGACTAATTTTACAATTCAACGCTTTCATACTGATTTTGATTTATTGTTTGAGGATTTTTAATTTTCTGAATACTTTGTAGTCTGTTAAGGATATCAGACATTATTTTCAATTTTGTTTGATAGTGTTGGATCATAGCTTGAATAATTCTTTCATCATTAGGATTTGCTCCAAGTTCTTGTTGAAGATTTTCATAAATTGAATCCATTTGATTTAGCTCTTCCAAAAGCTTGGTCTTGTACTCTTTGCTTTCAATTAGCTGACAGTTTTGTATATTCTCGTATCTCGAGTCTATCTGGTTTGTGAAGAAGAATTCTACTTCCTGATACTCCTGACTGATATCTCCCAGCTTCATGTGTTGTTGGCCTGATTGTGAAAATTCATTGAAGGCCCACATAGATGACATCAACACCAAAAGCCCTATGGCAGCAATCCGACTGATCTTCTTTGACATCCGGATTATTTTGCCTTTTCTGTTTTGCCTGGCAAGCTTTTGATCAAACCGCTCAAAGTGCCCCACAGATGGTTCTTGGTTGAGGAATTCAGCGCTGTTGTCTCTCATGATTTTCTCTAATTCATCCATTGTTTGAAGTCTGATTCAATTTAGCAGTTGTATTAATTTTTGTTTTCCTCTTGATAATTGGGCTCTGCTGGTTGATGCAGTAATTCCGAGTATTGAACTTATCTCATCATGATCATAACCTTCAAGAAGGTTCATTGAGAGTACAACACGATATTTCTCAGGTAGCAGCTTCATTGCAGTTTTAATCTTTGCAACTTTCTCACTGATACTTTCTCCTGTGTCTTCCAGAGTGCCAGAATCAATTGTACTATCTTTGATTTCTTCCACTTGCTCAAAATGAACTTTACGTTTCCTTAGAACATCTAAAGACTTGTTCACAACGATTTTCTTCAGCCAGCCACCAAATCCTGCTTCCATTTTGGTATTCGGCAAAAGTTTGAAGGCTTTCAAGAATGCTTCCTGCATAATGTCTTCAGCTTCTGCTTCATTTCTTGTGATATATAGACTGGTGTTGTACATTGCTTTATAGTATAGCTTATAAATCTCTGTCTGAGCTTGTTGGTCTCCCCAACAACATCTGTCAAGAAGATCCTGATGAACAATTGGTTTTGTTTGTGTATTATTCATTTTCATAAGCAAGACGTAGCTAAAACAAAAGTGCTGCATTCCTACGAGTAGTAATCGTGAAATGCAGCACTGCAAAGGCCGGATCAGTATGAAAGCGTTAAATCCTAGCCTCCACTTATCAGGTGAATAACTTCAAGATTATCTCCTTCTACAACAATGGTTTCATGATATTGTGGCTTTTTTATCAGCCTTCCGTTTAATTTCACGACGACTCTTGGAAAAGTGAAATTCATGATCTTAAAGATTTCGCTTATAGTGTGTTGGTCGCCATTAAAGACCTCATCACGGTTATTTAAAACTAATTTCATCTTAATATTTACGGTAGAAGCTTCTTAAATAGCTTTTTGTCTGATCATATATTGGTTTTGTGAATTCAAGAAATAAATCTTGAGGAGCCGGGGCAGAAGCTGGTTTCCTCTTACACAATTCCTGTTGCACTTTAGATAGAGCTCTTTTATCTCCATTGTACGAAGCCCATTCAGTTTTCCATACAAAAGAGCCCGGGAGTTTTCTCTGTTCAAGAATTTTTTTTGAGTAAGCATCAATAATTCTGATTTGTAATACTCCGGATGAGCTCACTTCTCTCTTATGAGTGGTAAGACTGGCTTTAACCCTATTATAAACATCCACTTTTTTTCCATCGATGGTAGCAGAGCCAACTTTAACAGAATCTCTTGATGTGTATTCCTTTTCTTTGTGGTTTTCCTTGCTGGCCCCAACCTGGAAATCAAAAAATTCCATTTGCATGAACTGATCAATGTTTGAATACTTCTTTGCCTCTTTGGGAGTCATGAAGCTTATAAATTCATTCGGACGGGATGAATTCAGGTAACTAAGAATCTGATCATAGAAAAAACCTGAACTTAATTTATATCTGCCTGGTACCGGAATTTGTTCTACAAGTACTTTCAGAGTAGCTCTTTCCCTGGCAATATCCAATAATCGTCTTGCATCTTTGTAATTCGGATTATAATTAAGGCAGGTTTGGAAAGCATAAAAGGCCTCTCGTGATTCCTCGCGGGTATTCTTGTCCATCAAATTCCGACCATTCTGATAAGCTTCTTCTGCTGCTTTGTTTTTTGCAGCTGTTAGCTGGCTGGTATAAGTTTTTGGATTAGAGATGATTTTCATGGCTGCCGGACTCCTTCGGATATCTTTAGCCATGTTGTCAAGAAGCTGATACTTTTCAGCAACAAAAACATATTTATTAGCATCATTTGTCCCCAGAAGTTCCTCAATTTCAATTTCCAGGGTCTCTACTGCAAAAGGATATGCATTCTTTAAGGTTGCTATGGCATTTTTGCTATCAGGATTTGATCTCAGCCTTTCAATGGATTTAAATACAGCATCTGCATAATTTCCTTTCTGAAGGGCTTTCTTACCAGTAGAACAAGAGCCAATTAAAACAGCTAATAATAAAACAAAAGGAAGTACTCGAATTTTCATAAAACAAAACTTATAACGATTTACTTTTACCTATACTTTTTCAGAAGTAACTCCACAGTCTTATCAGCCTGCATATTAGCTACAATTCCAACTCTTGGTGCAATTGGTGGATTATCAGGACCAATTTCTTCAATCCCATCTCCGCAAATATACAGATTCCCGGAAACATGAATCTTTAATTTTTCGGTCTTCCCATATCCTGCCATCCCAACTCCCATAACCAGTGGCCGGTCAGGCCATGCTTCAAGTGCTGTTTCAACTAACCTTTCCTTTTGTTCTGCGAGGTCAAATGCTTCTATTAAAACACTAACATCATTGAAAGTGCTGATTAGGCTATCGCTATTGAGCATTTTCTTGTGAATGTCAATCTTTAGATCCGGGTTGATTCTTAGAAGATTATCCTTTAAAGCATCAACTTTATATTTCCCTATTTGATCTCTGAAGTAATACTGTCTATTAAGATTGCCAGATTCAATAGTATCAAAATCAGCAATTACCAGATGTCCTATTCCGCTTCTGACTAGTGCAACAGCACAATTACTTCCAAGACCACCAGCACCTGCAATTCCTACAGAAAACTTCGATAGTATGTTTTGAATTTCTTTATAGTTCATGTTACAAATATACTTTGTGTCCGAGTTTCCCAAAAGAAGGAGTTCCGTGTCCTTCTTTAACCATATTTATTATGAGTTCCTGATTTTGCGGAAAAATCATTCCAAATATCTTAGACACATTTGGATATTGATACATGAAAGGATTCAGAATAGTAGAAGGGCCAAGCATGAAAACATCTGAATCTTTTCTGCTTGCCTGCACCAAGTCGCCAAAACTCCTATTAAATAATGTTGTGGAGGTTAGTATCATGGCATCTGCTTTGGAGATAAACTCAATCTGATCATTCATTGAAATGACATCAGGGTGTTGTTTATTCAGGTCAAAAATATCAAGATGAATACCAGCATCTTTAAATTTTGTAATTAGTGAGGCAAAATATCCAACCATGACGATCCTTCGATATTTTTTAAACGGGATGAAATCAAAAATATCTTTATAATCGGTGTACTTCCTGTCGTAATTCAATAAGGCATTGAAATATGCATTTAACAGAATTCTGTCACTCGCTTTTCTTGGGTCAGGGCGAACTAAATGAGAAAAATTATCTGAAAAATTACTTCGCAAAGTGGCACATACCCCCAGTTGTCCATTTTTAAGCAGACAAGCCAGATACTTTTCTCCTACTGCCACTGTTTCAATCAAGTCAGGCTTAAAGCCATATTTTTGTAAGCAAAAGAGAATCGGATCAGAAACTTTCATAAGCCAAAAGTAAGAATTATACCGATATGTAATCGTATGCATAATGATTAAAATCATATATTTAGCTCCGGTTTACATAGATGTATTTCATATTTTTGTTTTGGCTGAATATTTTAGAAATAGTAAAGATTTAATATATGGATATCAAAGAAATCAAAGGGGCTCATAAAGTACTTGCTGAGCTTAATTACGAAGTAGTAGCATTGGAAAAGGGGTATACAGATAAAATTCTGTATGTTAACGTTTCTGATAATTCTTTTAACATTAAGGATGTAGATCCCAAAATGAAGGATAAATTCATTGGAGGTAAAGGATACGGAATGAGGTTGTTATGGGATGCTACAACTCCGAAGACTAAATGGGATGATGCAGAAAATGAGATAGTGATATCTTCTGGTCCGATCGGAGGCATCACTCAGTATTCGGGTACAGGAAAATCATTGGTTGTTACTCTCTCGCCTGCCAGTGGATCAGTTACTGATTCTAATGCTGGTGGATATTTTGGTCCTTTTGTGAAATTTTCTGGTTTTGATGCCATTGAATTACAAGGTAAAGCAGAGAAGGATGTTATTATTGTAATTGATGGTACTACAGGAAAAGTGACCATAGAAGAAGCTCCTCTTGAGCCAATGGATAGCCATCAGCTCTCAGAAGTGTTAACTGAAATGTATGCGGATGATGGGAAAAAGGTGAATGTGTCTGTTGTTTCATCCGGAATGGCAGCTGAACATTCCTGGGTTGGAATGCTGAATTTTAGTTTCTATGATAAGAAAAAAGGACGTGTACGTCTGAAGCAGGCTGGTCGCGGTGGTACAGGTACAGTGTTCAGAAGTAAAAATATCAAAGCATTGGTTTGTAAGATTCCGGGCGTTAAGGGTAATCTTAATAATGTGGTAGATCTTCCGGCCATCATGGAAAGAGGTAAGCGCTTTAATAAAGAAATGCGTGAGCTTGATGAAGAGCAATGTGAAATGAAGACGAAGGGTACTGCTCACCTTATGGAGATAATGGATGATTACGATCTGCTACCTGTTAATAATTATAAATTTGGTAAGCACGAAAAAGCTCCACTGATTGACTCTGAGGTTTGGAAGTCAAGGTTTGCACAAGGTACACCGGATGGTTGCTGGATTGGTTGCAATATGTCATGTGCTAAAGGAGTTGATAATTACATAGTTCAAACCGGGCCATATAAAGGTGAAGATGTAATTGTAGACGGACCAGAATATGAAAATGCAGCCGGATTGGGATCTAATTGTGGGATCTTTGATCCTGGTTACATCATTGAAGCAAACTTTTACTGTGATACTTATGGAATGGATACTATTTCATGGGGAACATTGCTGGCCTTCGTTATGGAATGTTACGAGGCAGGAGTTATCAATAAGGAGATTACCGGCGGACTGGAACTGAATTTTGGAAATACTGATGCAGCTATTGAATTGCTTCATCAATGTGCCAGGGGTGAAGGCTTTGGTAAGATTGCCGGCTATGGCATCAGAAAAATGAAAGAAATTTTCGCCAATGAATATGGTGGAGATCCAAAATTCCTCCAGGATATCGGAATGGAAAATAAAGGTCTTGAGTATTCAGAATATGTTTCTAAAGAATCACTCGCTCAGCAAGGTGGTTTTGCTATGACCAACAAAGGACCACAGCATGATGAAGCATGGCTGATTTTTATGGATATGGTTAACAACCAGATTCCTTCTTTTAAGGATAAAGCTGAGGCCTTACATTATTTTCCTATGTTCCGTACCTGGTTCGGATTGGTAGGTCTGTGTAAATTGCCGTGGAATGATGTGGAGCCACCAAACAATGCAGAAACTGATGAGCCGGCTAAAGTTCCTGAGCATGTAGATAATTATATAACGATCTATAATGCTGTTACTGGCGGCAACATTGATAAAGTTGAGATGATCCGTCAAT
>JAGLDP010000076.1 GCA_023145515.1 Bacteroidales bacterium | reverse complement strand
CAACTGAGCTAATCCCCCAAAACGTGCGCCAAAATACAATTTTTTATCGACCCCGCAAAAGTGAGTTGAATAATTTCATAATCGCAGAGAGAGAATTAGTGGAGTAACTAAAAAGTTAGCTGAATGGTGCTATATTTGTACTGTAACACTAGATATTGTTCTTTAAAGATCATGATACTAAATTGGTAAATTGGCAAATTGACGCATTGATAAATTGCCTTTTCCTACGCACTTGCAAAAAAGTATACAATACTTCTTTTGAATTATGAATGGATTAACTATTTTTACACCCGCAAAACTGTAGCATAATGGAATTAAAGAAATCACCCAAGGCAGATCTCGAATCGAAAAAGAGTCTTTTTCTTGAGATCGGATTTGTGTTAACACTGTCACTTGTCCTGTTTGCATTTGAATGGACCAAAGAAGAGATATCTTTTTCTTCTTTAGGTGAATTGCAAGATCTTACTGGCGAAGAGGAAATTATTCCTATTACCCGCCAGGAAATGCAAAAACCTCCGGATCCTCCTAAACCACAAAAAGTTATTTTGGAGCTCAATATTGTTGAAGATGATGTTGAATTGGAAGATGAATTTGAAATTGAGGATTTTGAAGCTTCTCAAGATGAAGAAATCGAGGTGATTGCTATGGAAGAGGAGGAAGAAGGTGAAGCAGAGGTATTCTTTATAGTTGAAGATATGCCTACCTTTAGGGGTGGTAGTCTTGAAAATTTCCGTAACTATATTCAAGGTGCAATAGAGTATCCGCCAATCGCAATGGAGAATGGTATTAGCGGTACAGTTTATGTAAATTTTGTAGTGAATAAAAAGGGAGAAATTACAAGTATCAAAATTGTACGTGGTGTTGACCCCTCACTTGATAACGAAGTGATCAGAGCATTGAAATCTGCGCCAAAATGGTCGCCAGGTAAACAAAGAGGAAAGCCAGTAGCCGTATCAATGGCAATTCCGGTGAAGTTCATCCTGCAATAGGAGACTTCCACAGAAAATTATTTAAAGGCCTCCCAAATTATAGGGAGGCCTTTAATGTATCTCCCCTCTCCAACTGGAGAGGGATTGGGGGTGAGGTGAATAACTCTGTGAAAAACTATTCAACGATCCATATAAATGATACGCAATGAAAAACTATACTTGCTAAGGATATAATGGGTAATTATTACTTAACAGAAGAAGAGCCTGAAAAGGTGGTGCTGGTAGGCGTTATTAGTCGCAAGCAAACCGAGGCATTGGTGCAGGAGTATCTCGATGAACTGGCGTTCCTGGCTGATACTGCCGGCGCAGTGGTGGTGAAACAGTTTACTCAGAAACTTGATGCGGTTAATTCTGCAACCTTTGTTGGAAAAGGAAAGCTGGAAGAAATTCAGAGATTTGCTGAAGATCAGGATATTGACCTGATTATTTTTGATGATGAGCTAACACCTACCCAGCTTAGAAATCTGGAGAAATTCTTTAAAATAAGAATTCTGGATCGTACCAACCTGATACTGGATATTTTTGCGAAAAGAGCCCGTACTGCTCATGCTAAAGTGCAAGTAGAATTGGCTCAGCTTCAGTATATGCTGCCACGACTTACAAGAATGTGGACTCACCTTGAGCGTCAGCGGGGAGGAATCGGACTAAGAGGTCCGGGTGAGACAGAGATTGAAACTGACCGTAGAATTATTAGAGATAAGATTGCCAAGCTTAAAGAGCAGCTGGTTAAGATTGATAAACAAATGGCTACCCAGCGTAAAAACAGGGGTAAAATGGTGCGGGCTGCATTGATCGGATATACCAATGTGGGCAAGTCAACCGTGATGAATTCATTGAGTAAATCAAATGTATTTGCTGAGAATAAGCTATTTGCAACTTTAGATACAACAGTTCGGAAAGTAGTAGTTAAGAATTTGCCATTTCTACTTGGAGATACTGTGGGGTTTATCAGAAAACTGCCCCATCATCTGGTTGAATCGTTTAAGTCAACTCTGGATGAAGTGCGTGAAGCAGATGTTCTACTGCATGTGGTTGATATTTCACATCCGGGTTTTGAAGATCAGATAGAAGTGGTGAATGAAACTCTTAAGGATCTCGATATTCAAAGCAAACCTATTATTCTGGTGTTTAATAAAATTGATGCCTTTTCATACGAGAAGAAAGATGAGGATGACCTTACCCCAAAGCTTCGCGAGAACTACAGTCTTGAAGAATTGCAGTCTTCATGGATGGGGCTCAGTAATCATCCCTGTATATTTATCTCAGCGAGAAATAAAATAAATATGGATGCGTTTAAAGAACTGTTGTATGAGGAGGTGAAAAAGGTTCATGTTATACGTTATCCATACAACGATTTTCTATATAGTATATGATTCGATTTGTTTACCTAGCTATCTTTTTTCTGATTTTGCCGCTATCATGCCGTGAGATTACACAGCAACTTGGTGGAGCTGAACAGCCTAATCCTGTTGAGCCTGCTGAAGTGCTTGCTAAGGATTTTATGGTGCCAAATAACGCAGCACGTAAAGCAGCTGTGGAACGATTGGATGATTACTTTAAGCGACGGGCAAAGTATAATGGCTTTAATGGAACCATTTTGTTTGCTGTGGATGGTGAAATCGAGTATTCAAAAGCGTTTGGTTATAGTAATCTGAGAAGAAAAGACTCTCTTCAAATAGAATCCTCATTTCAGCTGGCATCTGTTTCTAAGCCCATAACAGCACTCGCAACTATGCTGCTGATTGATCAGGGAAAGATTGCCCTGACAGATAGTATTCAGTCGTTCTTTTCTGAATTTCCTTACAAAGGAATCACAGTGCAAATGCTGCTAAACCATAGGAGCGGATTGCCAAACTACATGTATTTTGCTGACTCTCTTTGGACAAATACTGAGGTTCCGATTACGAACTGGGATGTATTGGATCTGATGATTGAGCACCATCCCAAGAGGTATTATCCACCTAATGTTCGTTATAATTATTGTAATACCAATTATGCTTTACTTGCCCTACTTGTTGAAGATGTGAGCGAAATGGCCTTTGATTTATTTGTGAAAACACGAATTTTCTTGCCCCTGGAGATGCATAACAGTCAGATCTACAACAAAAGTATTACCCCCAGAAACTTCCATGCTGTGATAGGGTATTCAAGTGGAAGGAGAATTGCAGAAAATACTTACCTCAATGGTGTAGTAGGAGATAAGGGAGTATATGCTTCGGCGATTGATCTTTATAAACTGGATAATGCTCTGAGGTCTGGTGATCTGATTAGTAATGAGCTTTTAGATAAGGCGTTTGAGCCTCAGCATAAGGATTTGTATCAATGGGATAATTATGGATTGGGATGGCGTATTGATGCTGCCGATCCGGATAATAAGGTAGTGTACCATACAGGATGGTGGAAGGGATTCCGAAGCTATTTTATTCGCGAGCTGGGTAGTAAAAAGACTCTGATTGTTCTATCTAATACAGCCCGCACTTCCTCATTAGGAACCAGGGAGTTGCGAAAGCTTCTATAGTGTAGGAGAACCTATTTTACCAGCTCTTCCTTTAGAAGAAATTCAGCTATCTGTATAGCATTGGTTGCTGCACCTTTCCTTAGATTGTCAGATACTACCCAAATATTAATAGCATTGGGCCGGGAGTTGTCGCAGCGTATTCGTCCAACATAAACCTCATCCGATTCATGTGCAATTGCAGGCATCGGATATATATTGTTGGCAGGGTCATCCATTAATGCCACACCAGCTGATTCAGCAAGCAAAGTGCGAACTTCAGCTAGTTGAAAATTACGCTTGAACTCAATATTTATTGATTCTGAGTGTCCACCCACAACAGGAACGCGCACGGCAGTTGCGGTTAGCTGAATGTCATCATCATTGAGAATCTTACGGGTTTCATTCACTAGCTTCATCTCTTCTTTAGTATACCCGTTATCCAAAAAATCATCACAATGAGGTAAACAATTTCGATGAATCTGATAAGGATACGCACAGTCAGGTGATAAAGTTTCCCCCTCCTTGCCTAAGGGGGCAGGGGGGTGGATATGTACTTGTTCCCTCTCCTCCCTCTCCAACTGCTTTACTGCCTTAACTCCCGTTCCGGTAATCGACTGATATGTGCTAACTACCACCCGAATAATCTTAAATGCTTTGTGCAGAGGTGCCAGAGCCATAAGCATCTGAATTGTGGAACAGTTTGGGTTGGCAATGATTTTATTCTCTTTTTCTATGATTTTTGCATTGATCTCCGGAATAACCAAAGGAATGCCAGGCGTCATTCTCCATGCTGAGGAGTTGTCAATTACAAAAGTGCCTGCCTTGGCAAAAGCTGGTGCCCAATCTAATGAAGTTTGTTTGCCAGCAGAAAAAATTGCAATGGCAGGCTTTGCTTTAACAGCATCGGCCAGGCTAACTATTGTGTAATTCTTTCCTTGGAATGTAAGCTCTTTTCCTATAGATCGTTCTGATGCAACTGGAATTAATTCCGCAAGCGGAAAGTGTCTTTCAGCCAATACTTGCAATATCTTTGTTCCAACCAGACCTGTAGCTCCAACTACTGCTATTTTCATTTCCCCTGCCTTAAATATTCCCATATATTTTTCCATTCTGCTAGTCGAAATCCATCAATATATATGGGTATACAAAGTTAAACAAAATAGAGAGGACTTAATACGAGTGCAAAATGAGAAAACTTAGCGTTCTTAATTATTTAGTATTGCTAATGGCGATGCCAGGATTATCACAAACACATGAGGCTTTTGAAATAGTTATTAGTGAGGTAATGTTTGATCCGCTTCCTGCTGTTGGTATGGGAGGGTACGAATATATTGAGCTTTTCAACCAAGGTGAGGATACCGTTAATCTTGCAGATTGGATTTGGCAGGTGGGAAGTAAATCTGTTCTCCTTACAGATTTTTCATTAAACCCGGGAGCTTGTGTGTTGCTTCTTCCTCCAGGGATTAAGCCTGTTGAATCAATCAATTACCTTAATCTGATCAAGTGGCCGGTTTTGAGTAATTCTGGCCAGTATTTAGTTTTGAAAGATCATGGTGGCAGAATAATTCATTTTATGGAGTATTCGCCTGGCATGTACTCTGATGCCCTTAAGCGTGATGGAGGCTGGAGCCTTGATCTGATTTGTCGTAGCTATCCATGCGCTCAGGAGTCTTGGAAGCCATCGCGCGATTTGCCTGGTGGAACTCCTGGCTTTTTAGTAGTTGACGAGTGTTATAGTTTGACAGATAGCTTGGTGAAGCCCATACGCTGTGGCTATATTGATAGTCTTCACGGCTTACTATACCTGAGTAATTATTTGCGACCAGATACTAGAAATGAAGATCTGGTTTTCTTTTCATCTGAGACACAGCTTATTGGATGGGAGTTTGTTGATGATAGAACTAATTGTATCCTTTTCACTTTATCTGAGATATTATCGTCAGATAAGCTCGTTAAACTGGATGTGTTTGGCGATGCAGAATCTTGTGGAGGACAGCAGATAGCTTCTAATTCAGTACGCTGGATGTACCCCATGCAGCCTGATTTATCTGATATCCTGATTTCTGAGATTCTATTTAATCCCGGATCAGAAGGTATAGAATTCATTGAATTGTATAATGCTTCAGAGAAAACTATTGATGCAGGTAAACTGATAATAGCAACGATTGATGATGATAATACTGTTAAAGACTTTAGTCGTGGTGGCAGTCGCTCAATACTGCTTTTTCCAGAAGAGTACCTGGTGGTGAGTAATGACAAGAACTGGATGAAAAGATTATATCCTGATATGCCACTTGAGAATCATGTTGTTCGTAAAGATCTTCCTGCATTTATCAATAGCGGTGGGAAAATCAGAATACTTAATTCTGATCAGATTGTGCTTGATGAAATTCGCTACGATCCCAATTGGCATAATCAACGGATAAAAGATCATCATGGGATTTCACTTGAGAGATTATCTTTCTCAGTTTCAGGACTTGATAGTAATAATTGGTTTTCATCTTCCTTGCTGTCTGGATTTGCTACACCTGGTTATAAGAATTCTCAAAGCATATCTGATACACTGCATGAGGCTAATTCTATATGGCTGCAAAACAGTGTGTTTGGTCCTGATTTGAATGCTACACAAAGCTTGGCTATTATACATTTCAGAATGCATCAAATTGGATATTTTGGTCAGATTGAAGTGCGAAATCAGGCTGGCTTACTGATTAAGAAAATACAGAACTGGAATCTGTTACCACTTCAGGGGCAGTTTATTTGGGATGGACTGGATTGTGATGGTAGTTCGGTTGACAGCGGTATATACATATTGCTTTTTTCTTACCGACATCCGGATGGATCACGAGGGAGATGGAAAAAGGCTGTTGCAATAAGAAACTATTGAACCAGGGCAAAAGATTTGGCAGATGAATCCCAGGGCTTAGATCTTATGATAGCTGGCATAATATCCTCAGGCTGAGCAACAACTTCCCACATCTGACTGTGTTTTTCACTCAAAAAGTTTTCTCGTATCATTGCCTCAAGCAGGTCAATCAGGGGGTCATAGAACCCTCCGCTGTTCAGAATGATCATAGGGGCAGTAAACAATCCAAGCCTTTTCAGGCTAAGTGTTTCCATGAACTCTTCCATTGTTCCGCAACCACCGGGAAGAGTAATGACAGCATCTACATCTTCGATCATTTTTTCCTTTCTCTCAGCCATAGTATCCACCCATATCATTTCAGTGAGGTTTTTATGATGCCATTCCACATCCTTCATGAAATTTGGCATTATACCAATGCTTCTTCCATTGAGTTTATTCATTTCGTCAGCTAAAATGCCCATTAATCCGGTACGACTTCCACCAAAAACCATCTCTATTTGGTTATTAGCCATTTCAGCAGCCAAAGTTTTTGCGTGGTTTATATATATAGGTGCAATGATTGTGCTTGAGGCACAGTAAATACAGACTTTTCTAATATCCATGTTATGATTTATTTAGAACCCCAAGTATCTCACTAAATAGATTTACCAGATTTTTCTCAGCCAGTTTGGCAGCATCCTGAACATCCACATGAGAGTTTTTTTGAAAATTACCCGGCACAGCAATATTAGTAATCACTGAAACAGCCAGCACCGGCAGATCCATGTGTCTGGCTACAATCACCTCCGGAACTGTTGACATTCCTACAGCACTTCCACCAATGGTGCGATAGAAAGTGTATTCTGCCGGAGTTTCAAAGCTAGGACCAGGGTTGCCCATATATATACCATTTTGCAACTTGAAGCCAAGGTTCTGTGCTGTTGCTTCTGCTATGCCAAGAAGTTTTTTGCTATACGGTTCACTCATATCAGGAAAACGAAGTCCGAGCTTATCTTCATTAGGTCCGCGCAAGGGATTTTCAGGAAACAAATTGATATGATCAGTAATGGCCATCAAATCACCAATAATAAAATCCGGATTTATCCCACCAGCAGCATTTGAAATCATTAATTGATGAATCCCGAGTCCTTTTAATACACGAATAGGGAAGGTTACCTCTTGCATAGAGTATCCTTCGTAGTAATGAAAACGTCCTTGCATGACAACCACCCTGTGTTTGTTCAGCTTTCCGAAAATCAGATTTCCAGAATGTCCCTCAACAGTAGGCGTTGGGAAGTTTGGAATATCAGTATACGGAATAGTTTGACTGATCTCAATATGTTCTGTTAATCCACCTAAACCTGTTCCAAGAATAATACCTGTGGTTGGCCTGATTCTGGTGCGAGCCGTGATGTATTCTAGTGTTTCATTTATTTTGTTCAGCATACGAATGAATGTTTTTAAGTAATACTTGAGCGTCTTCTTTATTGAAAATAACCTCAATCTCTGCACATCTATAAGGCAGTGCCCTGAATTGATCAAACTGATTCAGCTTAACCAAATCTTTTCCACTTGTAATAATCAACTTTTGAGAGTCACTTATTGAGTTGAAAGTAGTAATAATCTTTTGGATGTCATTGCTTGTATACTTATGATGGTCTGAAAATCTTAAATGAGAGACCTTTGGGTAACAGGTTTTGAGTTTTGACAGAAGAGACTCTGAGCTTGCGAGAGATGTGACGAGAAGAATATGAGAAATGGAGTGATTGTTCTGATCACTAAGAAAGCTATATTCAATTCTTGAGCTTAAAAGATCTTGATCATCAGAGAGTTGGAGCTTTTTCCTTAAGCTGTGTAGTTCTGTAGAATTGTCAAGATCACTAACGCAAACAGCATGTGCTCTTTTGATTGCACGTATAGGTTCTCTTAAACGACCAGCCGGAAGTAGAATGTCATCTGAGTATAATGAACCGTTTTTGGTAAGAACAAGACTGTAATCAGGTTTTACATATCGATGCTGAAAACCATCATCCATTATGATGATTTCTGGCTTTGGATGCAGATCACGAAGAATTGTATCAATTCCTTTGCGTCGGTTTTTGCAAGTTGCTACCGGGATATTTCCCAGACGTATTTTTATTTCAAGAGGCTCATCGCCACTTAATTCAGGGTGATCATCTGCCTGAATCCATCTGAAACCTTTGCTTTTGCGTTTGTATCCCCGACTAAGAATGGCAAGAGAATAATCTTTGCGCAGTATTTGTGCCAAAGCAATGACATGGGGAGTTTTACCTGTACCTCCAGCACTCAGATTGCCAACAACAAGAATGAAAGCTTTAAATGTTCTTTGTGGTAAAATTCCCAGATCGAAAAGACTGTTTCTAATCCACACAATGAGTCCGTAAACGAGAGTAAACGGATATAGCATGAACCAAATAATAGATCTTTTCATGATGACTTTATCTAATGGTCATAGTGTAAGGCAGTCGAGCCTGAATCGGACCACCATTAACTGTTTCTTTAAGATCACGAATAAGCGGAAATTCACTTTCAATTATTTTACTCATCTGTGCAGGTCGGCCAAGAATCTGGTTAATAATTTCTTCAATAGGATCTTTCAGCTGTGGCATTTCTCTTATTCGGTAGTTCTCAATACCTGCCTCGCTAGCAGCCCACTGAATAGCCATCTCTAGTCCGCCAAACTCATCAATTAAGCCAATAGAAGCAGCATCCTTGCCACTCCAAACTCTACCTTCGCCGATTTTTGCAACATCAGAAACCGTCATATCTCTATCTGTAGCAACCTTTTGTAAGAATTTCTGGTAAGTATTTTCGATCTGCGCTTGAATAATGTCACGTTCCTGAGGTTTCAAGGGTCTGAAGATACTACCCATTCCGGCCAGTTCATTGGTTTGTACTCCATCAAAATGGATCCCAAATTTGTCGGTAACTAATTCCCGTGCATTGGGCCATAGTCCGAATACCCCAATGGAGCCGGTAAGCGTTGTTGTATTGGCAAATATCCTGTGTGCCGGAGTTGATACCCAATACCCTCCTGAAGCTGCCAGATCTCCCATAGATACAACCAGAGGCTTTTCTGCTGCCGCCAGTTCAACCTCACGACGGATGATATCAGAGGCCAATACATTCCCGCCGGGAGAGTTTACCCTGAATACTATAGCTTTTATTTTGCTATTGGTTCTGGCTTTTCTGATGGCTTTTGCCAGGTGATGCCCTCCAATACTGTTTGGTCCGTTATCGTTTATCCCAATTGTTCCTGATCCGTAGATTACGGCAATCCTATCTGATGTAAAATCTCTTTTGACCGTACGTGGAGCATTAAGGTAGTTCATCATGCTCACTGATCTTACCTTGTCAGTAGATGAAAAACCAGAAAGATTTTTTAGCTCATCTTGTATCTGATCCAAATACAATAATCCATCTACAAAATTGTTCTCCAGAGCAGTTTCAGGCGTTCTGATAGCAAACTTATCTGCCAGAGTATTTAGTTGATCTATACTGAGATCTCTGGATTCTGCAATATCGCTAAGCATTTCTCCCCAAATTGCATCAAGATAGGCTTTGGTTTGCTTTTTACTGGATTCACTCATACTAGTTGTCAGGAAGGGCTCAACGGCCGACTTGAATTTGCCATGACGCATTACCTGAACTTCCACTCCAATTTTCTTAAGAGTTTCAGTATAAAACATGATTTCTGAGCGAAGGCCTCTGAATTCAATAACTCCTTCAGGATTAATATAGATTTTATCAGCTACTGAAGCTAAGTAGTATCCGCTCTGTGTGAAGAAATCACCGTAAGCAATAACGAATTTCCCTGACTCTTTAAATTTCAATATGGCAGCACGGATCTCCTGAAGAGTGGCTATTCCCGGAGTCATCATGGCTGGTTGGATTAATAAGCCTTCAATGTTTGGGTCAGTGGCAGCTTTCTCAAGATTCTGAAGAATGTCAAATAATCCGAGTGTACCACTCATCTCCATAGTTTGAAAATTAACTACATTCAAAGGAGATTCAATGGTTCTGTCAGTAACCTGAACCTTGAGGTTTAGGTCAAGAACTGTATGAGGTTTGATTTTAACTTCATTTGATTTGGAAGACAGTAAGGCACTCGCACTTCCCATTCCAATTAGAACGATAACAATAATGGCCAGAAAGACACCAACAAAACTGGCTAATAAGTATTTCAAAAAGCTTTTCATATAAATAGATATTTATTCAATTAACGCAAAAATAGAGCTTTCTTGATGTACTTTTGAATAATTTTGAATTTATATGTCAGATTTGGTCTTAGGTATTGGAGGAAATCAGGGAAACCGGGTTGAAAATTTGAAAAATATCCGGAATCAGATAGAGAATCACTTGGGTGAAGTATTGAAAGAATCTACCCTGATTGAATCTGAGCCCTGGGGCTTTGATTCTGAAAACTGGTTTCTGAATCAAATCGTATTAGTAGAATGCGAAATGGAGCCCAAAGCGATTCTGACAGTTATTCATGAGATTGAATCTGAATTTGGAAGAGTGCGAACTGCAGAGTATGCAGATCGACTGGTGGATATTGATATTCTATTCTATAATGGATTAATTGTCAACGATCTAGATTTACAGGTGCCTCATCCTCGTCTTCACAAAAGACTCTTTATTTTGAAACCCTTGGCTGAGATAATGCCTGATTTAATACATCCTGTTTTGCAAAAATCCTGTAGAACCCTTCTTATGGAATGTACTGATAAATCAGAATGTAAGTGGTATAGAGAATTCTAGGATTAGTCGTCTGACTTGCTTCCAAATGCAAGATCTCCTGCATCACCAAGTCCTGGAACAATGTATGCTTTGGAGGTAAGTTCATCGTCAATTGCCCCAACCCAGATAGTGATCTTTTTTCTGCTTAGTTTCTGGCGAACATTCTCAATGCCTTCTTTGGAAGCAATAATCGATACTATGTGAATATGTGTGGGTTTGCCCTTTCTGAGGAGGGCTTCAACGGCTAAGATTATTGATGCGCCTGTGGCTAGCATTGGGTCACAGAGGATAACTACTTTTTTATCGACAGGAGGACCAGAGATGTGTTCAAAACGAATATTAAAAGTCCCATCTTTCTCATAAACGCGATAAGCAGAAATGAAGGCATTTTCTGCCTTGTCATAGTAATTTAGAAAACCATTATGAAGAGGAAGGCCTGCTCTGAGAATGGTGCTCAATACAATCTGATCTTGTAATTTGGGAACCTCGGCTATTCCTAGAGTTGTTTTTACTTCTTCTGTGCTGTAGTTGAGAGTTTTACTGATCTCATAGGCGAAGATTTCTCCAGTTCTTTCAAGATTTCTTCTGAAGCGCATTGAATCTTGTTGAATAATATCGTCTCTGATTTCAGCAATGAAAGAATGCAATAAGGAATTATTGTCGCCTAAATTTTTGATCATTGGTCTGGGTTTTCATAGGTAAAACTATAAAAAAATGTGGATTTGCAAGTATCATAGAGTTTTAGCCTTTAATCTTTCGTGCCAGCCAGGGTAGTTTATTCCGGCAAATGAAATTATAGTTGTAATTTTTTGCACCAAATCCCTTATAAAAACGAGCTAAACCAGCAATGTCAGATCCTTCAAAATCAAGAGTCATGGTTTTTCCGCTGTGATCTTTTATGAGTTGATTAATAATGCCAAATAGAGCTCTTTGCTCACGACCCTTATCAGAGTTGACCGGAGCTAAATAGTACCATTTGTTGTGACTGTATCCAAAGAGAACCGCTGCAATTAGTTGTCCGTCATGGTTTCTGGCTCCAAGAATCTGTCCTGCCTTCTGCTCTTTGATGTTTTTGAGTAGTGCCTTCAAAAGGATCTGGTTGGGTGGATTTAATAAAATAGCTGAACCGGCACTTGAGTCCTCCCACATCAGACCAAGGAAGTCTTCAGAACTGATATCCAGATCATAAATTAGTCTATTTTGCTCAGTTTTTTTTAGATTTCTCTTTGTGTTCTGGCTATATCCTGATTCAAGAATTGAGTATTCTGAAATAAGGTCAAGCTCACAACTAATGTGTCTGCTTGATTCAAAACCGGGGGCTAATATTGCATTATGCTTATTTAGAGTAATCTCAATCAGTCGGTATTTTGAAGGTATTTGTTGGAGGAATTCAAATACTGTTTCAGTATCAATGTGCTTAGTAGAAAAAACTCCGAGCTGTTGACTCAACAGAGGACGAAAAAGGTACTTTAATCCCCATTTTTGCCTCCAGGTGAGAGGCATCAAGAACTGATAATCCTCACTTATCAATGCGTCCCAGTTTTCTGAAACAGCGTCTAGGTACCACGACCATGCATAGATATTTCCATTGATTGCTTTACTAATGCAATTATCCCATCGGGTTTTATCAATATCAGCATGTTTTGTATAAGAGATTATCATCACATTTTTTTAAACAGCCATTTCGAGAAGTTTTGTAAACACTACTGACCAGCCATTCCACTCTTTCCATTCACTCAGAGATTCATTGTGCCACAGTGATGAAAATGTTCCACCCACTGCTCTTGTTTGTTCAATTACTTCTGCAATTCTCTTTATGGCTTCTTCTGGCTGAAGATTCAGATAATCATGCAGGGTGACGTCCATTACCTGAAAAGGATAAACGTTAAGATCAGTAACTCTGTTGCTTTCAAGATCAAAAAAGCGAAATGGATGAGCAATACTAGCTCTGAAACCAAGTTGGTCAGCATAGCCCATTGTGTATTCTTCCTTTATTCCCATGTGCATCAGGTTTCGGTAAGTGTATGGGAATTGCACCTTCAGAAAATGCTGTCGACTGCGAATAACTTCCTGTTCACTGAGTTTGGCCAAGAGATTAATCTCCTTCTGAATGCGATCAGTATTGTAATTGGATGCATAGGAGGGATGGATACCAATCTTGAAATCCTGACTTATATTTTTCACCAGGCTTTTGAATTTGCTTGATGATGGTGATATATTTCTGTCATACGGTCCCAGACTACCTGCCAGAAAGAAATATACCGGATCAAGGTCATACTTTTTAAAGAGCTTCTCAAGAAAGAGGTACTTATCATAAGGATCAGCCTGTTTGCCCCGAATTACCTGATAGCGGTAATTCCGTGTTTCCATGCTCTGATTCTTCATGAAGAATGATCCTAGTCCACGTAAGCCTTTGTTTTTAAAGGCCCAGGCATTATCAATATCGATAGTTGGGATGAACTTGTAATCTGGCAAGTGCAAGTGAAAGGATTTGCCAAACAGCTTTTTAAGAGCATCGCCAAATTTGATAGTCCAGAGATTAATCAAGGGTTTGTCTAGGAATCCCTCCCTGAAGGCAAGGCTTTCAGATGACGGAAATCGATCATGTTTATCAGCATCGAATGGTAGGTATTCTTCAAAACGACTTACCAGATAAAAAGCTGCTGAGAAAATATCAAATGGTATAACAGAGGCTTGTTTTGTTGGAAAAAAAGCCGGAAGGTCATCCCATTTAAATATTGGTTTCATTGCTTCAGATTGATCAATGATTCCTGGTTCAAATAGCATTCCTGATGCCTCAAGGAAAGGAAAGGAATCAATCGGATCAAACGAATAGTTGAGTTTGGGTCCGTCAAAATGAATAAATTCAATCTCTAGATTCGTAGTAGTATATTGAATTCCAAGTAAATCACCCAGAAGTATTTCCAGAATGTATTTTAGTCGGGGACTCAATTCAGGGCAGTAGATGAGCATAATATGATATTCCTATGTGAAGATAGCAAATCCGCAGAATAGTGCGGGGTCAGATGAGGTTTTGATCTGCAAAAGAGAAGTATTCTTCCTCACCGATTATCAGATGATCCAAAACTGATATGTCCATGAGGGCAGCAGCATCTTTAATTTTTATCGTGATTCTTTTGTCTGCCTCTGAAGGATTTAGGTTTCCGGAAGGATGATTATGTGCGAGAATCATTGCGCTAGCCAGTTTTGTAAGAGCCTCCTGAAGGATGATTCGGATATCGGTAATAGTGCCTGATACACCTCCTTGGCTAATTTTCACTTTATCTATCATGCGGTTTGACCTGCTTAATAGTACAATCCAAAATTCCTCATGGGGTAGTTCGGTTAATTCTGCTTTGATCAGATTGTAGCCATCTCTGGAGCATCTTATTGTCTTTTTTATTGGAACAGGACTTTCCATTCGTCGTTTGCCTAATTCTATTGCAGCAAGAATTCGAACAGTTTTAGCCCAGCCAATTCCATGAATACCCTGCAATTCTTTAGCTCCCAGCTTGCCAAGATGGTATAGGTCATTTTTGCCCAATATGAGAATTTTTCGAGCCAGATCTAATGCTGAATTGTTACGGGTGCCGTTGCCAATAATGATTGCCAGCAGTTCAGCATTACTCAGAGAATTGATTCCATTGCGGGCACATTTCTCTCTGGGCCTGTCTTCCATTGCCATATCAATCATCCTGGTAGCGGGATAGAGTTTTAAATTTTCCTGTTTCATGCACTTGTGTTTAATAATATAGATGCATTAAACTCTGCAAACTGGAAAATTTTGCACAAAAAAAGAGAGGCTATCTTATGATAACCTCTCTTTTGTAATGTTTTGTGTCTTTCTATTAAAGACTGTTCACATGTGTTGCCAAGCCAGACTTTAGGTTAGCAGCTTTTTTTGCGTGAATAATATTCCGCTTTGCCAGCTTATCTAACATTGAAGAAACTTTTTGCAAAGCTTCTGAAGCTTCAGATTTGTCTGAAGTATCTTTCAGTTTTTTTACTGCATTACGAGTAGTTCGGGCAAAATACTTATTGTGTACTCTGCGAGCTTCTGACTGACGAATGCGCTTTAACGCTGATTTGTGATGTGCCATGTAACTATTTCCTCTAATTTTTTTTATCGTAGCCCGTAGGGGAATCGAACCCCTGTTACCGGCGTGAGAGGCCAGCGTCCTAACCCCTAGACGAACGGACCATTCAAACCCATTTTCAGGATTGGATTGCAAAGGTAAAATATTTTTTAAAGTTCCAAA
>JAGLDP010000075.1 GCA_023145515.1 Bacteroidales bacterium | reverse complement strand
TTGATGAAATTCATAGATTAAGTCCTATTGTTGAAGAATACCTCTATAGCGCAATGGAGGATTATAGAATTGATATCATGATAGATAAGGGTCCGGGAGCACGATCAGTACAGATTGATCTTAATCCATTTACCCTCGTTGGAGCTACTACAAGATCAGGATTATTAACATCTCCTTTGCGTGCCAGATTCGGAATTACTTGTCATCTTGAGTATTATAATAAGACTGTATTAAAAAGTATTATAGAGCGATCTGCTCATATCCTGAAGGTTGAAATACATGAAAATGCTGCAATAGAAATTGCTTCCAGAAGTCGTGGTACTCCCAGAATTGCTAATTCTTTATTAAGAAGAGTAAGAGATTTTGCCCAGGTAAAAGGTAGTGGAATTATTGATATTGATATCACAAAATTTGGTCTTAATGCACTTAACATTGATGCACATGGCCTGGATGATATGGATAATCGCATACTTTTTACTCTGGTAGAAAAGTTCAGTGGCGGACCAGTAGGATTATCTACTATTGCTGTTTCTGTTGGTGAAGAACCTGGTACCATAGAAGAAGTTTATGAACCTTTTCTAATTCAAGAGGGATATCTAAAAAGAACCACGCGAGGAAGAGAAGCCACAGAAAAAGCTTTTAGTCATTTAGGTAAAATTCCCGGGGCTAATCAGTCTCTTTTGTTTTAACTTTGATGTATAAATAAATTTGCTGGTCATGAAAAAAGCTATTTTTTCTTTAAGCTTGCTTTGCCTGATTATCTCAGGTGGCATAATTACCCTAATTCATTTCAAGAGTAATATAGAGAATAGTTCCTTTCCTAAACCAACAGAAATTATTGAAGAAAAGAATGATGCTGATTTTAAAAAGGCAAAGGCTGAGTGGTATGAACAAATGCATATGACTGCACCGGGGGTTAACTGGCGACAAATTGATAACGAAAGCAGAGCGGTATTAAGAGAGAAAAGAGCTGAATTAAGAAGACTAAAAGCAACAGAAACAGAGCTTTTTGCTGATGGATTATTAAGCGGACAGTGGATAGAGAAAGGTGCTGATAACATTGCAGGACGTATGCATAATATTGATATTGACTTTGAGAATAATCATATCTATGGAGCATCTGACGGAGGACAAATTTGGAGAGGAGATATGAACGGCGAAAACTGGATCAGCCTTACGGATAATTATCATGTTAAAGGCGTTCATTTTCTGAGAATTATGAAACCAGAAGAGGGTTCAATCCGAATTATGCAGGCTAATTATGATTCTCTGTTCATGTATTCTGATAATATGGGTGCTGACTGGAATATTTCCACTGGACTGGATGCAATGAAGAATGATCGCTTAACACGAGCTGTATCAGATCTCAATAATAATATTTATCTCCATTTTCTGCGCTCAAACAGAAGTAGCTACTTATATGCTTCCTCAGATAAAGGTGAGTCATTTGAATTGATGGATACACATGGAAGTTCAAGAGTAAGTGATATTTGGATTTCAAGATATGATTCTTGTCCTGTTTTCTATCTGAACAGGAATGAATTATACAGTTTAAATGACGAAGGTAAGGTGGAGTTTATATCAGAGATTGGTATAAATTTCTCTGCTTCAGAAATTGAACGATGCCAAATAAATGGAATGGTATTGGATGGGGTAGTCAATCTGGCAATCATGTATCGACTTGATAACTCTACAAGGTTTTTTACTTCTACTGACGGAGGGCAAACATGGATA
Source organism: Bacteroidales bacterium (assembly GCA_023145515.1). Classification (GTDB taxonomy): domain Bacteria; phylum Bacteroidota; class Bacteroidia; order Bacteroidales; family UBA12481; genus JABHCC01. The sequence continues at coordinate 15,279 of JAGLDP010000075.1, read as the reverse complement.
GCTAAAGGAAGTATAAATGAAGGTCCTTTTATGGCAAATAGTTTTGGAATGTCAAGCCTGGATCCTAATGTAATGGGCTTTGGTGGAGTTAATAGCTACCGTAGTTTTAATGGTGGTACTACATGGACATTAATAAATGGTTGGGGCGAGTATTATGGAGATATTGTTAATAATCTGCATGCTGATATTCCTGAGATTGAGTTCTTTAGAAAACCAGATGGTTCTGAGGTTGTTATGGTTAGTACTGATGGAGGGAGTTATATTTCAACAGACAAATTACAAACAGTAAAGAATATTTCTCTTTCAGGATTAAGAACAGCACAGTATTATTCAACATATACACATCGCAGTAAAAATCAGGTTATATATGCCGGATCTCAGGATCAGGGTTTTCAGCGTAGCACTCAAATAATCGATGGGGCTGCCAGTTTTGAGCAAACTATCTCAGGAGATTATGCTCATATTGTATCAGGTGATGGCGGCAGGAGTTTGTGGACTGTTTACCCTGGTTTTGCAATGTATTATCCGGATGCTGCAGGAAGTAATTCAAATTACAGATGGGATTTTACAAATAGTTCACATTTTTGGCTTCCTCCTCTAATGGAAGATCCATATTTTCCAGAAAAAGTATTCTTAGCTGGTGGTACTTCAACAACAGGTAATCATCTTTGGATTCTTGAGTATAAGAATTCCTCTATTTCTGTTAGTGAATTACCTTATGATTTTAGTGGAGGAGCAGGCGCCTGGATTTCAGCAATGGCCTTTTCGCCTATCAATAAGGACTATCGATATGTTTTAAATTCAAGAGGCAAGTTGTACTATTCTACTGACCGTAGCGTGAACTGGACACAATCCCGAACATACGGACCAGGGTCTCATTATTTCTTTGGAAACTCAGTTATTCCTGATCCCCGTGATATCAATACTATCTATATTGGAGGTTCAGGGTATTCAGGTTATCCTGTGTGGGTAAGTAAAGATGGAGGAAGAGTTTTTAAAGGGATAGGGAAGGGTATTCCGAGAACTCTGGTTTTTGAAATGGCCATAAATGAAATGGGTACATTATTGTTTGCGGCAACAGAGGTGGGCCCTTTTGTTTACATCGTCAGCGAGAATCAATGGTATGACCTGACTGGTGCAGGAGCTCCTGAACAAACCTATTGGTCGGTTGATTATATCCCATCCATGAGAACTGCTCGTTTTGGTACTTATGGTAGGGGGATATGGGATTTTAAAATTGAGCATTTGGGAAAAATGGGCACAGGAGAAGAGGAGGATGCAATGTGGGTAAATAGTATAGGCTTTGATCTTTATCCTAATCCGGCTAGCTCAAGCGTCAATATTGAATACCATCTGTTATCTACAGGATCTACGATTATTATCCTGTTGGATTCATCCGGAAAACTTATTAGAAATATTGATCAGGGCGTCAAATCCGCGGGTAGCCATCTGGTTAATTTGAATGTAGCTGATCTATCTGCCGGATTATATTATTTGAGAGTTCAATCCGGTAATCAGGTAAGTATTAAGAAGTTAATTAAACAATAAGCTGATCTAATTCTTCAATCAAACTTTTTCTTAGATCAAGGAGTTTCATCAGACCTGTGTCTTTCTTTCTACTTTTAATGCTATACCCAACTTTAGCCCGGGCTTTCTTAAACCAGAAGGAATAATATATTGCAAATAGTCCGAAAGGAATTAAACTCAATAAATAAACCCAGGGAGCCCACCATAGATCGAAAGTCCAGTGAATAATCAATGTTTGTAAGGTGTAAAATATGGGCATCAAAACAACAAAAGCTAATACGTAAGCTATGGAGCTTCTGAATTGAGGGTCTTTAATAAGTGATCTCGAGAGTCTATCAGGAATAAGGAAGATGAGGAAGTTATTTATCAAGCCATATAAAAAGAAAGGTAGACCGATGGTTAAAAACAGCAAGTTCCGGAATAATCTAAATGTACCGTATGGTGCGTTAGCCGGAATATGATCTCTCAGTTTGCTTCTATTTAAGATTTTAAAATATGTAGCAGTTTTTTTACAAACTGCCTCTGTTTTTTCAGGTGATTTTTCAAGGCTTGCACCGATGTTGGCGATAAGAGATTTGTCAGCATCAAAACGATTGAAAGATGTTTTGTATGGCAATGAGTTCTTTTTGGCATATCGTGCACCATAAAGCGTTCTGACACCCATTACACCATCGTATATATTCTTCCAGGGAACATCAATCATGTGTGGAACAAGGTTCTTGCGTACCTCTTCATTTAAAGCTTTCAGTCCTTTTTGTGCATTCTCTTTATGTAGTTCTGAAAATGGTTCAACCGCAACTGGATTACCAACACTTAGAGTTACTCTGGCTCTGAAATTTTCGTAATGTGAATAATCAATGCCAACCGGAATAATATCCAGATTAAGTTTATTATCACGCGCTTTTTCTGCACCAAAAGCTACTCTGGCCATGCCCTTTTTAAAAGCCCTTAAGTGGCGTTGATCACCATGATTTCCCTCAGGAAAAATAACCAGATTCATTCCCTTGCCAAGAACTCTTGCACATTGTTCAAAAACCTCATCATTTTTTTGAAGCGAATCAAATCCGTCTCTTATCCTATATATTGGAATCATTTTCATCCAATTAAAAATACGGGCAATAGATTTTTTCTCAAAAATATCAGCTCTGGCTAGAAATATTGGCTGTGCTTTGAGTAGAAAACCAACATTCAGTGCATCCATCAGGGCGTTCTGGTGATTAGCAATAAATATTTTGGGTCTGTTAGGATCAATGTTATCAAGTCCACGCATTTTCCAGCTGCGATAAAATAGCTTTATAGAAGTAAACCGAACCCAATAGCGCGCGGCATTAATGCCAACAGAATAATTCTCAACGGGTTTCATAAAAACTACTTAATTATTATTCAGTTCAGCTTCAGGAAGCTTCTTTCTGGCCCATATTGTAGAAATAACCAAACCTGATAAAATATGCCAAATACCCCACCAGGCAGCAATGAATGCCATGCCTCCCAGCTCTAGCTCCGGTGGGAAAATTTTAGGATTAAAAATAAGAATTAAGCCCAATCCTGAGTTTTGGATACCTGTCTCAATAGTGATAGTCCTTCTGTCAGCCCTTGGTCTTTTAAAAATACTGGCAACCGAAAAGCCGGTAAGGAGAGCAAGGGTGTTATGAAGCAGAACAATCAGAAATATTGGTGGAATATAATTTAGAAAGTGATCAAAATTACTGGAGAAAGCAGCAGCAACAAATCCTAAAAAGGCAACAAAAGAAAAGATCCTGAATGGCTTCACTATTTTCGATGTAATATTTGGATAGTATTTAGAAAAGAGAATTCCAAGTATCAGAGGAATACCAAGTAATAAAAATATGGTTTTGAACATTTGCCAGGTATCTATATCAAGAGGTACCAGTAGGGGAGAAGATTGAATATAGAGGCTACCCCAAATTTTGAAATTCAAGGGAGTCATGAAGAGAGCTGCTGTTGTTGCTATGGCCGTCAAAGATATAGAAAGGGCAGTGTTTGCCTTGGCGTTATGCGACATAAAGTTGCTGATATTTCCTCCAGGACAAGCAGAAACCAAGATCATTCCAAAGGCAACAGCGGGTGAGGGCTGAATGAGCCAAACTAACAAGAATGTCAGGGCGGGCAATAGTATAAATTGTGAGCCTATACCCACAAAAAGAGATTTTGGATTTTTTAATACATTTTTAAATTGATCAAATTTCAGGTCGAGGGCAATCCCGAACATGATAAAAGCCAAAGTAATGTTCATGATATTTAGTCCGGCAGGACTAAAATTCAAGCGTACAGAATCCAGAATAGTCAGATCATAAAACATAGGTCAAAGATTTTTGGTTTATAGTTAGAAGCTGGCAATTTTTTTCAGCCCGGCAATATTAAGAATCTTAATTTTCCTGCCTTGCAGCTCTATCAGTCGGTCTTGCTTGAATTCGCTTAGTAATCGAATAACAGACTCAGTAGCAGTACCTACAATATTTGCCAGTTCTTCTCTTGTAAGAGATATTTGGAGAACCTGATTCTCATCGAGATCAAATCGTTCTTTCAACAGCAGAAGAATTTCTGCTAATCGTTCACGCACAGTTTTTTGTGCAATATCTGTTATATAATTGTTTGCTTCACCCAGCTCTTTACAAGTAAGTTGCATTAATTTCATTGCAAATGCTGGATTTTCAGTTACCAGTGTATGCAGTTGATCTCCGGGTATATAGCAAATTGTTGCATCCTCAATTACTTTTGCGGTAGTACAAGCTAATTCGCTACTTAAAATTGATCGATATCCAATGATATCCGTATCTTTTGCAAAGCGTATAATTTGCTCCTTTCCATCAATTCCCGTTTTGTATAATTTGAGAATACCTGAAAAAACGCAATAAAACCCATTAATCCTGTGTCCCTCCTGAAATACTACCATGCCACGCTTATAAATATTACAAGCCTTATCATAATTGACATTATCCAACTGCTCCGGGGTCAGATCCTTAAAAACGGGATGATCCTTAGCAATGCATTCCTCGCATGAGGGGAAATTCTGAATGTTCTTCATTCTTCCCGATCTTTCTTTTGCAATGATTACAACAGCAAAAACTGATAAAAGTCAGTTTCTGATCGACAAATATAAAGAATTTGTGATAGGGTTTTATACTTTTGGAGCGAATTTGATTCTTTGTATCGCTAAGTACTCAAAACATTAAAAAGAAATGAAAAAAACGATTAACATCAACTGGAAACAGAATATGGCATTTGAAGCCAAAATAGATGGACATTCACTCATTATAGATGCTACTGAAAAGGTAGGGGGACAAAATCTCGGACCAACACCAAAGCCTTTATTGATGGCATCTTTGGGGGGATGTACGGCTATGGATGTTATTTCTCTTGCAAAAAAAATGCGTCAAAAGGTTGAGAGTTTTGATGTTGAGATGGAGGCGGATCTCACAGAGGAGCACCCGATGAGATATACTGATATTAAGTTAATCTACAAGTTCAAGGGTGAAGACCTTGACCGAGTAAAGCTTGAAAAGGCTGTTAGTTTGTCTCAGAACAGATACTGTGGAGTAAGTGCTACTCTGGATACGGTGAATATTACCAGTGAAGTTGTGATATTATAGAAAAAGGAGCGCTATACCTACTGTGCGTTTTGAAATTGCTCTAAAAACCTTACATCGTTTTCGAAGAGGAGGCGAATATCTTTGATGTTGTATTTCAGTAGGGCTATACGTTCTATTCCCATTCCGAATGCAAAGCCAGTGTATTCGTGGCTATCAATACCAACGCTTTCGAGCACATTTGGGTCTACCATTCCACAGCCCAGAATTTCAAGCCAACCGGTATACTTACAAAGGTTGCAACCTTTTCCATTGCACAATGAGCAAGAAATATCCATTTCAGCCGAAGGTTCAGTGAAAGGAAAATAGGATGGCCGCAAGCGGATGTCTGTACTTGGTCCGAATATTTCCTTAGCAAAAAACTGAAGGGTTTGTTTGAGATCTGCGAAGCTGACATTTTTATCTATATATAGTCCTTCAACCTGGTGGAAAATACAATGAGATCTGGCCGAAATAGCTTCATTTCTAAAAACTCTACCGGGAGAAATTGTGCGAATAGGGGGTTTTTCATTTTCCATAACTCTTACTTGCACAGAAGAGGTATGGGTACGTAGCAGGATATCAGGATCCTGGTTAATAAAAAAGGTATCCTGCATATCTCTTGCCGGATGTTCAGGGGGGAAATTCAATGCAGAAAAAACATGCCAGTCATCTTCAATTTCTGGTCCGATAGACACATTGAAACCCAGACGTTTAAAGATATCAATGATTTGATTTCTAACCAGGGATATTGGATGACGAGTACCCAGGGGGGAAGGTTCTCCAGGGGCCGTAAGATCTTGTCCGGAAGGACCAGAATCTACAGTTTTCAGTTCAGAAAAGAGGGTTTTGATCTTATCCTGCACTGAATTTTTAAGAACATTAATTGCTTGTCCGAAATCCCTTTTCAGTTCTGCAGGAACCTGTTTAAATTCACCAAATAGCAGAGTTACTTCACCCTTTTTGCCCAGCATTTTGATTCTGAACTGATCCAGTTCTTCGAGGTTATTTGTTCTAAAATCCTCAACTTCACTTTGAAGTTTTTTTATTTTGTTGAGCATGGGTTCTATTTTATGATTCTGGCAGAAATAATTATAACGTCGTCAATAGGAGTAGTAACTCTTTTAGACACGGTTTTTACAGCTGCAATTTTATCAATAACATCCAGTCCTTCAGTAACTTCACCAAAGATAGTATATTCATAGTCAAGAGGAGGATATCCACCAAGTTCTTTATAGATTTTGATCTCTTCCTTGGTTAAAGGCTTAGATCTTCCGGCTTGCATTTGGCTTAGCAATGCATCGTTCATTTTTGTGCCATGAACGATATAGAACTGAGATCCTGACGACTCCTTATTTGGGTTTCCTTGTCCTCTTCTGGCTGCAGCCAAAGCTCCTTTTTTATGAATATGATTTGCCCGAAATTCTGCTGGAATAGTTGATCCTTGCGAGCCATCGCGATATGCTTCTCCTTTTTTATGATTTCTTGTATTTGGGTTTCCTGACTGGATCATAAAATTTTCCATCACCCGATGAAAGATTAATCCATCAAAAAACTTATCCTTCACCAGGGTTTCAAAATTATCTTTATGCAGTGGGGTATCATCATATAATACAATAGTCATATCACCCAGGGTTGTTTTCAATAACACCTTAGTGCTTTGAGACTGAGCAGTCAAAAGCCCCAAACAGCTTATCAGCACTATACTTACAAATCTTTTCATATCCATTGTTTTAGCCGCGCAAGGTACAAAAATTGAAACTATTTTAGTATTTTTACACCTCGCAATAACACACTCACACTCAATCCCACACACGATTGGGGTATTAGCTCAGTTGGTTTAGAGCGCTTGCTTGACAGGCAAGAGGTCACAGGTTCGAATCCCGTATGTCCCACAGAGAAGCCATCCTTTCGGGTGACAAAACTTTTTTCTTACCTTTAATCGTTCTCCTTAAACCAAATTATCAATTGATGTCTTATGCGTTTAGCTCCATTCGTTTGGTATCATTATTTCTGGTTTCTCTTTCTATAATTGGATGCACTACTGACATAGATATACTCACTGATAAGAGCAAAACAGTCCCTGTTGTTTTCTCCCTTATAAATCCATGGGATTCTGTTCATTCAATTCGTGTTCAGCGTTCTTTTTTAATCCGCGACAAGGAAGGAGCAAAGTTGCAGGATTCTGATTCATTATATTTTGAAAAAGTGGATATAAGGATGGCTGGATTGGTTGATGGAGTTGAGAGATTTAGCTATGATTTTGAAAAGACCTTTGTCGATAAAGATTCAGGTGATTTCACCGGAGATGGACATCATGTTTACCAGTTAAATCAAAAATTGCCAATTGAACTAATTGGGGGTGACGAACTAAATCCTGGACGTCCGGATAATCATTTTCTGGCCTTCACAATATACATTTATGACCTGGATACGCTTATTAATCATCAGATTCCAGTCTTTTCTCATATTATTATCAGGAATAGGCTCCAGAAGATTATACAGCGGTCAAAGTAAATTTCTCTTTCATATTTCAGAATACGGTGAAGGGTTTGGGTATGATACTGTTTATAGTTACGAGGGCTTTCTAAGATTAGATAAGCCAGAATACTTTTACAACCGGATTCTTATGAGTTTACAAAACTCCCCTAAGAATGTCAGGACAAGGGTATTTCACACAATGGATGTTCAATGGACACTAACAGACAGTTCCTATTCAGAATTCAACAGAGATAGTAAGTATTGGCAGGGAAACCTGGATTATCCATACGGACAAATACCTGGTACGTATGGATTTATTGTTCCCAAAATCTATGGGGAGTTAAATGGATTAGTACTTGATAGAAGAACGATGGACACCCTTTGCAATGGAGAAAAATGGAAGCATTTGAAATTCAGGACATGGTAACATTTGAACCGTCAGAATGTCTACAAGAGGTCACCGGTTCGAACTATTCTCATGAGCGTAGCGAATAATCCCGTATGTCCCACAGAGAAGCCATCCTATCGGGTGGCTTTTTTAATGACCTAAGACCCAGGACCCAAGACCGAAATTAGACTTAAGACTTAAGAGAGAAGACTAATAATCACCGGGTTGTCCTCTGGGTCAAGGTTCTGTGCCACTTCCAACAATTCGGCCGAGCATCGCTCAGGATGATCTTCTGATAGGCTCAATTTTCCAAAATCAAGAATATATGCCGGCTTGGCAACTTTGTCACGGATTGAAAAAATTGTATCTCCGGCACTCGGAGCCCATGCTGCTCCATTCGGTGTAATTGTAACCTTCTAAGGGTGCGTATAGCACGTAAATCAGGTCTTTGTAAATGTAAATCCGTGGAGAATGTCCCGGCAAAAGACAATCAGACCTTGTTTCAAGAGGCAGGTAAGATTTATCTACAATAAACTCCTCAATATCTGCACTGAATTTTTTTGGATCAGGAAATTTGATAGTAACTGGTTCTTGTGCGAAAATGATTGATCCTTTAATAATAATCAGTAGCAAACACAAAATTGTTATGTTCAAATTCTTTTTCTTTTGGTACACAGGTATAAGGTTTTGTCATGGGGGACAAACGAAGGTAGATAAAAAATCTAACCATATTTAGGAATCAACCACTTGTCACAGATTTATTAGCTAATTCTTTATCCGATAATAAACCAAAATGACATCAGTATTTTCATCCGCAGAAGTTATTAATTCCTTCAATTTATCCCTTTTTTCAGGGAATTGAACATCCTGCTTAGGAAACATTGTTTCAAGATTGTCTTTGGCATATTGAACATGAATTTGCTGAACCAAGTACTTACCATCCTGGGTCTGGTCATAGGGTATACTTCTGTATCCTATTAGGTCATCCTTAATCTCATTATAACACTTGATGGTGCCATCCTTAAGGTTAGCAATGAAATGCACCCACTTTTTGTAAGCACCAGAAATGACCAAATTATCTCCGGTAGTAAAATATCGATGGACTCTAAGGTAATTGATCCATTCTTGCGATCGATTAAAGTCTTCAGCTATTTTTATTGGAAGACCAAGGTTACCAACATCAAAAATATATCGAGCTTCAAATTGAGTATCATCTGATATAGAATATATTGTATCATAAAGTGGAGAATCTCGATAAAACAAACCATTTTTCCCAGTATTTCTGATCCAAAAACCATCCATGAATTGTGGATAATCATTTACTTCCATTGGTTTGTTCCATATAGATTTTAGAAACTTACCCTCAGAATCAGTTAACATCAGCCGAATTGAATCATACTCATCTGTATCATAGCGTTTGTTTTGAAGAATCATTTTCCCGCCGGGGAGTACATGAAGATTATTAAACTTTGTTGGCAGGTCAATTGATTCAATCCAGTTACCTTTCAGATCATACCAATGCATTTTCTTTTTATGTCCCTCATTGACACATATTTTTGTTTGCTCGGGATTCATTCCAACATCAGCGACAACTGTATATTCACCAGGGCCTTTACCATGCTTATCAAGAGAAAGAAACAACTTCCCTTCTTTGTCAAATATTCCAATCGGAGCATTTTCATACAAATCATAAAAGAGACTATAATCTTCATGATAAACATTGGTTATCATATGGCCAGGAAAAAACCATTTTCCCTGACCATCTAAAACAGTAATGCTGACCTCATCAAATAAATCACTAGCATAACCAGTTTCTTGATTTTTGACTGCCTCAGCTAAATCAAGAGCAACAAGGCCAGATGTGTTGGTTGTGTCAGATTTACAGTTAGATAACACAAAAAACATCACCAATAAGGCAATAAAACGAGCAATTTTTGTCATTTCTATTCAGGTTTAGTAGGCTCAACATAAACAACTTGAAAATAGACAATTTAGTATCAGGTTGAATGTAAAATATCACTTAAATTTATCGATTACAACAACAAGAGCGCAAAAAAAGAAGTGCGAATTATGACATAAGACATCGGCTTTGGTTTTTAGTCATTTTTCTTTTGAGAGTATTTCATCCAAGATTCTGCTTGCACTTGAAAAAGTTAAATTTTTCTCTTTTGTGGTAAAAAGGTATCGCAATTGGATATCCTCTATCTCATCTAAATTTATCACTTCATTGATCTCAGGCATCGACAGATGATATTCAATTCCATACCTCATCTGATTCATGGAAGCAATAACGCTCCGGCTGTTTGTTGCGAAAATCGATGGTGGGCTTTCCAAGCTGTACAGAAACAGTAAGCGCCCATATCCGTTTCTCATCAACAGACTCATGGCCCTTTCTTTCAAAACAGGTATTGAAGCATTCAGGTTAGTCCCAGGAACTAGTATTGAAATTCTTGTCGGATTGTGAAGAAAATGAATAGCCGTATACTTTCCATCAAATCGATCCACCAGGTTGGCATACCATTCACCAGGGAATGGAGAGTCTGTTTCTTCGGTATTTCTAAGCGATGGAATGCCAGATAATTGGAGAAGCTGTTTTGTTGCTCTGATGATCATTTTTGTCGTTTGTTATTTGTATGTCCCATCATTTCAGGCTCAACAGGGTTTTCGCAATTCCATCCCGAAGTACAGGTTCCACATCCACTTCTCCGGCAAATGTCTTCCATTGGCTTATGGTTTCATTTATTTCGTCAATGATTTCTGAGGCCTTTTTACATCTAATGGATTCTCCAATCACCAACAAGTCGCTTTTTGTAATGCCTTTTCGTTTTCCGTTGATGCTCAAAGCATGCTGGCTCACCCATTCGCTGCCCGGACGATAGGCATGGCAAATATCATAAGCCGGTGCCAATTCCCATTTACCCCCTTCCTTTAAGCGAAAGGAAAAGTTCTTGGTGTGATCGTCACAGTTTCGGGCAATCACATTGAAGACCATTCTTCTAAACATCTGTTCAGCATCCTGATAAGTCAGCCTCAGTTCACGCATGGCCTGAAAAAGCTGTTCATAGCTGAAACTGTTCACCAGATTATAATCGAAGTGTTTCAGTGCACAAAATGTTTGCATGTGATATTTGGTTTCTCCGCCCTCCCGGTCAAATCGTTTGGTCATAAAATGTGCCCGGCCGTTTTCTTCAAGTAGCCGGGATGGCATCATTTTAATGCCACACGCAATGGCCATATTGTAATAGGCCAATTCAATCCGGCCGTATCCCTTGCTAGCTCCTAATTGCACATCACTTACACCATCCAATTTGATAAGCCAGTGTTCAAATCCCTTTGGTGCCTTGGTTTGACCAGATTTTACTTCTCCTGATTTTTCGTTGTAGGCAATTACTGCTTTCGGACGGGCACCTCCTGCCGATGTTCCTATCTTTAGGATTTCCATCACTGCTTTCTCATCATCCTTTTGCAAATTAGTGGAGAACTCCTTCCGTTGCGAGAGCATTTTCTGCGCAACACCTACAAGACTGTCTATTTCAATTAAAAAAGTTCGTTTGCTCTCTTTCAAAACTGATGGCTCAAACTCTAAAGCGCCCATACCCCGGGTGCCGATAAAGCAAAGCATTTCCACAGGGTTCATACTGTCCGATGGTCGACCTTGTTGTGTCAACCACATGTTGATCAGATGATTACCGTATTTATCAGGTAGCATATCAGCCAATAATCCTGGCAAACCTTTGAAGGTGTCGTATCCCGAATTTCTTTCTTTTCTCAATTCCGGAAAAGAAAACAGACGCTTTGTAGCATCAATGGGCATCTTTAAGGGAGATAAGTTCCAATCAAGTTGTTTGAACCTGGGGTCGTACTCAAAAGTGGCCAAGCCTGTGTTCTCATCCCAGGCTACGGCACCAGCTAATTCCCCCCATATTTTAACTTCGGCTACCTTCATCTTTTACCAATTCGTGTCGTCTGCTTTTTCTTCTTTTTTCCCACTGGCTCTTTTCCGCTTTTCTTTTTGCAGTTTGGCCAATGCCAGCGGACTAATGCTTTCCTGTACGTCAAAGGCGCTTATCACCTGCAGTTGATCCAACACACGCAATACTTGGATCAGGGTAGCCAGGGTTACGGTTTCACCACGTTCTAAAAGACTCAGAGTAGACCGACTAATTCCTGCTTCTGCTGCTAAAGTATTCTGTGTTTTATCTTGTTCCATACGATGATGTCTGATAAAAACACCTATATTTTTCACCAAAGCTTTATCGCTCATAGAAGTCCAGTTTGTAAATGATTTTTCAGTCATAAATGGCTGTTTTAAGCTTTAGTGAATGATGTCTCATGCAAATATACTGTTTTTTCTGATGTATGCTCCATGATTTCTTGAATTACTGGCATATCTTTCCCTTCTCTTCTTAGCATCATGGCACATGAATGACGGGCGACATTATTGGAATTCGAAATTTCTTTTTATGACGAGTTTTAGTCCGAAAGTATTCAATATGAGTTGAATAAATATTTCTGTCCCACTGTAATTTTGCAATGTCGTTTATGTTCATACCAAATAATTTTCAGTGCATCTGTTTTCGATAATGCGATTTTTGACTGCCTCAGCTAAATCAAGAGCGCAAAAAAAAGAAGTGCGAATTATGACATAAGACATCGGCTTTGGTTTTTGGGTGCTTATTAAATTAGCAATTAATTGGATGTACTACTGATATCGATATTCTAGTTCATGAGTACTTTGGTGTAGATTTAAATGATAGTTATGCCCGGAATGTGGACCGATCATCAGATAAATAGTCTGATAGAAAGACATTTCATTGCCTCGCAACCCTATTATTACCAAGTTGTTTCGCATGGTTAAGTTGGCCTAGAATGTTGGTTTTGGCTGTTACAGAATTACTAAGCGTGGGGAGGGGTTCGCGGTTTTTTGAACCGATTTGCAGAGCCTCAACTCAAGTCCAAAAGCTCACCAGCTTTGGATAGAGTCTCATTTTCAAAATCATCTTGTTCATCAAATGGTTGCCCTTAAGTATGGTAAAACGACTATTGAGGAAATACAAGCAACTCTAGACTCATTTGCCAACCTGGCGAATGATAACTGGAAAGGTCACCTATACAGATAAAAATATTTCCTGATAAGAGGATTGGAGGTGGTTAATTTCTTCCTGTGTCAGTGCTTTAAACTCCTTCTCTTGAGCTCTTTTCGATAACTTCCCACCACCTTGCTCCAGGAATCGCACCAAAAGACTGATGAGTTTATCTGGCAGATCGAGGTAACTATCTACCTTTTGTTTAAACGCATCATAATTTTGTAGATAAGTGATCTCCTCTGGGATAATATTTTGAATGGTGTCTTCAACGCACTCATATAAAAACTCAGCTTGTTTAGTTGCATCGAAATATCTGTAAAAGTCGATGCTTTCACTCAACACCTCAATATTGTGATCGGTTGCTTCCTTCCATTCAATAAACTCCAAAACAGGATGAGAGTAAGACTCTAACACCCTTCGGTAATCATTGATTTTCTTCAAAATAGATGCGGATACCGGGAAAATCATTCCTTGCCGTGCAAAGTCTTTTCTTGAGAGAATATGATGAATAAGGTATCGATGAATTCTTCCGTTGCCATCTTCGTAGGGATGTATAAACACAAATCCAAAAGCAATCAATGAAGCAACTAAAACAGCGTCCATATCCGCCTTTTCAAGAAGAAGATTTGATTCGATCCAACCGTCAATGAGTTTCTCCAGATCCTGCCATCGTGCTGAGATATGATCGGGCAGAGGTTCGCCGGTTTCCCGATTGTGATCGCCCACAAAACCACCTTTTTTCCTGAATCCCATTTCAACAAAACGATGGTCTGTGATGACGAGTTCTTGTAAACGCAACAATTCGTTTTTGGTTATGTCTTTCATCCCTGCACTACCCACTGCCTGAGCCCATCCCTGAAGTCTTCTATTGATCGGTTTCTCTCCTTCAATGGTAAAAGAGGCCCTGGAATCTTTCAACAAAAGAAAAGCAGACGTTCGTTGCAGAATATCGGCATGGACATTATCCAGGTATTGATTTTTCTGATCCGATAATCCAGATAGGATGTATTTATCCAGCTTTGAAGTTTTTGATATCAGAGGACAAAAACCCAGGGTGCCGGGCAGATTATTGATAATTCGATGTCGAGATGAACGGGATCCGGAAATGGCATACTGGAGTTTTTCATCGAGCAGGGGAACAAAGTTGCCACTAGCCAGGTCAGGAACATTCAGCTGAGCTTGAAACAACCACTCATATATAAACCATATTCTTCTGCTGTATTGCCCCAATGGTTCAATGTTGACCAAATTTATGATCTCATTGGGCTCAATAACATCAAACAACTTTTTAAAAAATAATAAGTTGAGTCCTTCGTACTTGAGGGCAAAGACCAATTGTTTATACAAGGTATCATCTGGTCGATGACGCGGGGTTAGAACAATCCAATCATTTGTCTTGTACTGTCTTTTCATTTCACTAATCAATGCAAGTTGCGCAGGCAAGGGCATCTTCAACTGAAAAAACTCGATGAGCGCCCCATAGCCAACCAACAAACCGCTTTCCGGAGCTTCCCGGCCGTGAAAAACGCTTACAAGTCGTGAAATATACTTAATATTCGTCATGATTGGTGAATTTTGCTTATTCAAAGATAGGTGAAAAATATTTATAAGTGGTGAATTTTAATTATAAATCCGCCAATTAGGTGAAATATGATTATTTGTTATACTTCGGACTTACCCCCAAAAGACGGACGCTGAGTTAGACACTAGTTTTGTAATTCGGGTTAAGTGTTGATTCAACCATCGTTAAATGCCAACTGGATATTTCGGAAGGAATTCGGAAAGGATGTGCAATATATTGCTGGAGAAATTATTGGTTGATCTCTTTGCAGAGCAAAAACTCTTCTACTTCTATCAGGGATCTGAAATGATGCATATCTACGAGATTGCATTTGAGAAAAGAGTAATCTAGGTGGTTTTTTGAATTATCTTATCGTAAGTAAGTTGAAAAATGGCACATATTTGCTATTTATTAGCTCGTTACGAAAGAAAAAGTGCTACTGAAATTCTTTTTTGGAATAAATAACTATACCTTTGGGCTTTATTATTAACAATAACTTGATACAATGAACAAAGGAACAGTAAAATTCTTTAATAATGCTAAAGGATTTGGATTCATCACTCCAGACGAAGGTGGCAAAGATGTATTTGTCCACAAAAATGATTTAACCTGTGAAATCACTGAAGGTGACAAGGTTAGCTATGATGT
>JAGLDP010000074.1 GCA_023145515.1 Bacteroidales bacterium | reverse complement strand
TTGCCCTAACAAACTATGCTAGCAAGGTTACCATCATCCATCAGTTTGATCACTTCCAGGCCTTCGAGCATGCCATTCGTGATGCAGAAGCCAATCCGAAAATCGAATTCATTATGGAGAGTGAATTAAGAACCTTTGAGGGTGAAGTTTCTCTGAATAAAGTAAGCATTGAACACCTGCCATCCAGAAAAATCAGCGAATTGAATGTGGATGGGGTTTTTGTTTTTATTGGTTATGTACCCAATACCATAGCACTAAAGGATAAGGTAGCTCTAAATGATAGTTTGGAGATCATAGTTAATGAAGATAAACAAACCAATATCCCGGGAGTATTTGCCGCAGGTGACTGTATTCCAAAGAAATACAGACAAGTTACTACTGCTGTTGCTGATGGTACCATTGCCTCACTAAGTGCCTCAGCTTATCTCAGAGAAAACTTATAAACCAAAGAAATCAATGAGAGAAAAAATTAAGTATTTCCCCATTACAGCTTTTGCAATTGTAATGGGATTATCAGGACTAAGCATTGTGTTTAGCAAGTTTTATCACATGCAATGGCTCCCAAAAATCCTTTTTGATATCCTCTTATTTTTCTCTTTCGGCTTGTTTTTGTTTTTTATCTTCATGTACGGACTAAAAGCAATCAGGCATTTCGATGAAGTCAAGAAGGATTTTAATCACCGAATAAGAATAAATTTCTTCTCGGCAATTTCTATTTCGTTTCTACTCTTGTCAATTGCCTTTTATGCCTATTGGCCCATCCTGTCACTATTATTCTGGTGGATTGGCCTTATACTTCATTCCTATCTGATGCTACATACCATCAGATTCTGGATACAACACAACTTTGAAATAAAGTTTTTTAATCCTGCATGGTTCATTCCTGTGGTTGGAAATATTCTTATTCCGGTTGTTGGAGTTGACTATCTACCTACCGCTGTGTCTTTTGTTTTCTTTGCTGTCGGGTTTTTCTTTTGGATCATACTGTTTACCATATTTCTCAACAGGGTTGTATTCCATGATCAATTACCTGACAGATTTATCCCTACTCTCTTTATTCTAATCGCTCCTCCTGCTATAGGTTTTATCGCCTATATACGCATCACTCAAAGCTGGGATATTTTCGCAGTTTTTATGCTATTTCTGGCATATTTCTTTGTTGTATTACTTCTATTTCTACACAAAAATTTCCATAATCTTCGCTTCTATATCTCTTGGTGGGCTTTTACATTTCCATTAGATGCAATTACAATCGCGTCAATAGTAGCCTACCAGATAACACATCAAGAGATCTATAAATATCTCGCCTTCACCTTTCTTCCAATCGCCGTAGCCACAATTGGAATCGTAACATGGAGAACTATCCAGAAAATGCAACATGGTGAAATATGTGTTAATGAAGACTAAAACATACTGATCAAATGAAAACAAAATTATTAATCATAGTTACACTCTTCTTCGGGATCATCATTGGTATTATCTTCTCAGGGATATTTATCAGTGTCTCTACCGGAGAAATGATTCTTAAAGAAATTAAAAGCCCTTACGACTTTGACAAAACTGTATCTGTTTTAAGCTCACGGATAAACGATAAAGAAGGATGGCATGTTACCGGAATCATTGACCAGAATGCTGAGGTTATTGCGCATAACGGTGATGCCATTGGTAATTTCAAAATCGTCAAATATTGTCATGGTGCATACTCATCAGAAATGCTGATTGATGATTCCAGAAAAAAGATCGGTAATATGATGCCAAAATCATTTGCCGTTTATGAGAAATCTGACGGACAAGTTTTTATTTCAACCATGAATGGTGCAGTAATGGGAAAACTGTTCGGCGGAGAAATTGAAAGGATTATTGAAGAAGTGTCACTTGAAATAGAGGACATTCTTCGATTTGTCAATTTTAAATTTACTCTTTTTTAGAATCTTATTCTTTGAGTTTTCTATTTTAGCATCCTGATTCAGGATATAATGAAAATTCTTACTATACTTTTTGTGCTGATTTATACTTCGATATCGGGGTTTAGCCAGCAATCTCTTTCATGGCCCGGCTATCGCGGACCTTCAGATAACGGACATAGTCTTGCAAAGAATATACCTATTCATTGGAATGATTCAACTAATATTGAATGGAGAAATGCAATACCCGGGCAAGGCTGGTCATCTCCTGTAATTTTAGACAATCAGATATGGATTACCACAGCTATTGAAAAAGGACAATCATTGTGGGCCTATTGCTTTGATCTTGAATCAGGAAAAATGCTGCATAATATGGAGCTATTTTCACAAGACAGCACACAAGAATCTCACCCTCTTAATAGTTTTGCCTCCCCCACTCCAGCTATTGAAAAAAATCGGGTATACGTTCATTTTGGTGCGTATGGAACTGCTTGTATCGATACCAGGAGCGGAAAAGTATTATGGGAACGCAAAGACATTTTATGCGAACACGAAGTAGGACCGGGATCCTCTCCTATCCTTTACCATAACTTACTCATCTTCAATATGGATGGTACTGATGTGCAATACATTATTGCACTTGACAAGAAGACGGGCAAAACTATTTGGAAAACATATAGAGGACAAGATTTTTCACAAAAGAGAATCGATGAGAAGAAAGCCTTTTATACTCCAATAATATCAAAAATAGATGGCATTGAGCAATTAATCAGTCCTGGTCCTCATGCAGTTATGGGATACCACCCCCTGGATGGCAAGCAAATCTGGGTAGCAAAATACCGAGGATTCTCTGGGTCCTCTGGTCCAATAATTTATAATAATACTCTTTATGTCAATACCGGATTTGGATTCTCATCTATCATTGCCATAAAACTGGGAGGGAAAGGCGACCTCACAGAGACCAACATCCTTTGGGAGAATCGAAAAAGTATGCAAGCCAGATCTAGTCCGCTTATTGTAGATGACTTATACTATATGGTAAACACAGGGGGACAAGCAAAATGCATTAATCCTGCTACCGGGGAAGTTCTATGGACTAAAAGAGTTGGTAGACACACCTCCACATCTCCTGTTTATGCTGAAGGTAAGATATTTACTTTCGACGAAGAAGGATTGTGCACCATTTTCAAACCCGGAAAAGTTTTTCATAAAATAACTGAGAATCAACTCCCCGATGGCTGCATGGCATCCCCTGCCCTTATAGATAATGCTATGATTATCCGAACCAAGACTCACTTGTATCGGGTTGGGGGAAAGTGAGGTTTGCTCTTGCATAGTTAATCCACCCTTCTCTCCCCTCCAGGTATATCCTGTCAATGCCTTAGAATTATAGGATTAACTTTCGTTTGACCATCTATTGATAATTTTACGAAGTAGATTCCTGCTGATAATGGAGTTCCTGCTGAATTGTTTCCTTCCCAATTATATTGATAGTTTCCTGCTTGTAGCATACCTGCCTCCAACACTCTCACAACCCTGCCGAAAGCATCATGAATCTTCAAATCTACATCTGTATCATCTTGCAAGTTAAATGATATAGAAATCTGATTGGAGAATGGATTTGGATAACTTGAAAGCATGATTTCTGCTTCATTATAAATACCTCCACTATTTGAACTGGAATACAGTCCATTAGCCACAATTACATCATCGATATTCCAACCTCCGGCATTGTTGCTACTATTAGATTTCATTTCAAAAATAATTCTGACCTTCGGATTCCCATCAGCTATATCAGAAATGTCAATTTGATGTTCTTCCCATTCCCGGTCTGATTGGCCTCTTCTGGCACTTTCCCATACTACTTTCTCGTTAACCTTAATAGATGCAAGATCACCTGTCAATGTTGTTAGCCAGCGCATATACCTCAATCCAACCCCTGTCATATCAGTACAATTAATTACAGGACTCTTAAGGTAATTATGCACATCTCTTTGGTAGGCGCCGTTCCAGGTATCGTTTAAGTACCATTCCCAGCCCATATCAGTACCCCAACAGTTTTCACCTGAAAAAGCAGATTCAGGATCCCCAAGTTTTCCCATTGGTCTACCAAGCTGCCAATCATCATGATGATTGGCAGTAGATAAATAACTGGCATGCGTCCATCCAATATCACCAATATCAAAATTATCAAAGAAACCATTGATATTGTTTAACTGAAAAGGTCTGTCGCCAGAATATCCCTCAGTCGTTTCCATATTCAAATTCAGATTGCCCATAAAGAGTCCTGATACATCACTATCAAGCTCTACCTCAAAAAACATGGAACCACTACTCCCTTCATCCAAATCCAAAAGCATATCGGAAGTACTATGTAAGGTAAAGTTAGGGTCATCCGTAGAGATCTCACCCGCAAGCTCATGCACTGCTTGGCGACCAGTATTACTGATCCCAATGTCAACCATCACCTTTTCACCTGCATCAAAAACGCCATTCTCATTTCCTTCTGAATCTACAATTCTGATTCTAAATATATTTAGCTCAGGAGCATATACTTCAGCATAGAAACCCAAAACCCAACCCAAGCCTTTTGAATCGCTTACCTCCAATTTAAATTCAATTTTTTCACCATCCGGACAATCAGGATCAAGAGAGAAAAACAGAGTATCCGTGGCAATCTGCATATCCAAACCAGGAATCAGTCCAAAATTGATACTATCATTATGCAAATTCACATACCGGCTTGCTGATCTTATTCTCGCATAAGTTTGTTCTGCATCTATTGAATTTATATTTTCAAGAGTGAAAATATAACCAAGAGTTTCGCCAATATTTATCTTCCCGTTATCATCAACTAATTGAGTTTCTGAGATCTCTAATAAGGGACCACTCTCCATCTCAAAATTCATCACAGTAAGATCTTCTGCAGTAATAAGCACATCAACCAGTTTATCTCTGTAGCCGTCAGCTGAAATACTTAATTGATAAGTTCCGGGAGCCATGTAACTGTAATATCTGCCAAAAGCTTCATCAGCTAAGCGTGGGCTTAATTTCCCCTGATCATCAATTGCTGGAAATTTGATTTCAGCCCGAACAGGCTCGCCTGTATCTTTATCACTTATCTGTCCTGTTATACCTGATTTTGAAGCCTGCCTCAGCAGTGTTTTAAATCCTTCAAGATTTCTTTCAACCACCTCTGGAATAACACTGCCATCAGGGTTTTGTCTAGTCCACATTTCTACAGTAAAAGCCTGAGTATTATGTGTTGCATACAAATAATCACAATACTCACCCGCGGTAAAATACCATGCACCACCTTGTCTTAGCTCATAGTGATCTGTTGAACCTCCTACCGGAAAGACAATGGATTCAGCAATTATATTACCAAGGTAAATCATTGCATCTATGTCAGGTGCAGCAGCATCTGTATGTGTCCAGGAGTACAGAATCAACCTGCCTGAAGTATGATAAGTAAGACTCATAGCAGGAGGATAAAGAGCTGTAAGGTCTCTGATCACCTGGGTTTCAGGCTCCGAAAAAGGCTCGCCATGGTTACCTACTGCAGTATGCTCGAACGAGTAATTACGATTAAGGTCTATACCATTTTCATTGTAGCGACGAACTGCTTCTCTACCATCAGGATTAACCAATGGTATAAACCAGATCTCATAATTATCAACCCAGTTTGTCACTTCATCATCTACCCCATAGTTATCCACCAGGTAATTGATTTGATAAAGTGTAGCTTCAACACTAAGCACCTCATTTCCATGATGGGCTCCGCAGATCAAAATCGGAATCTCATCTTCATCCATATCAGGATTATCTGAGATTTTCAAGCAAGCCAAATTACGTCCCAGAACTGATTGGCCTAGAATTTCAAGCTGAGAAATATTCGGAAATCGATCGGCAATATCCTGAAGCTCATCCATAGTCTCTTGATAATCATGATATTCTGGCGAAGCCTTCAGTCGTTGAATATTTGCCAATTCCACAAAATCCTTTCCAAGGTACTCTATTTGAAAGCCCTCAGCTTCTAAACGAGCTGCTTGTTCTGGTTTGGCAATAATTTCAATATAGCTTCCCGGGTTCATATTATATATATTCACACCAGTGCTTTCTAAGTTCCTGATTTTTGAAAAATCCTCAACATAGATTCTATAAAGATTCTGATCGGCTGTTTGAGAAAACCCTTCAGGTACCAGCCAAATAAACATCAGCATTACAAATAGGTAGCGGAATACTTTCATGATAGATAAGTTAGTAGTTTGTTGTCTTTTCGAGCTATCAATTACTCTCAATTGCCCCAACAGTTTCCCTGTACAAATCAACAGGACCGTCAAGAAGCACTGCTAACACGGTGCAATATTCATCTAAGACTTCCTTAGGTAAATCAATGTATGTGAGTCCTGGATATGCATTCCAAAACACCTTACTTTTAATGTCATGAGATAGTTTGGTTCCATTGCCCACAACCCATATTCGGTTGATTTTATTCTTAAGCCCTTTCAAGGCTATCTGTCCGTTAGCATCCCCCTGAACAAACAAATACAAGATAGATTTATCCTTTGACAGAGCTGTAGGGCCGTAGTAATGATCATAGGGGATTCCCTTTTCAGTACCATAAATAGCCTCATGATGCTTGCTTGTCCATTTCCCCAATTCTCTCAGAATATTTTCCTGTTCTTTAGGGATTGTACCATCTGCTTTAGGACCAATATCCAGCAGAAGGTTACCTCCCTTACTCACACAATCAACAAAAATATCCACAATTTGCTGAGGTGTTTTATAGTTCATATCATTATGCTGAAAGCCCCATGAATCATTCATAGTAATGCATAGCTCCCAATAAGGAGCACTCGGACGAACAACTGGGGGTCCTTGCTCAGGTGTCTCATAATCTCCCTTACCACGAAGACGCGAATTAAGAATAGCATTAGGATTAGCTTCAAGCAACGTAGACCTCAGTTTGCCAGCTTGCCATTCCTCAGCATTATGCTCCCAGTCACCATCAAACCACCATAAATCAGGGTGATACTTCTTTTGAAGCTCAGCCATTTGTCCCTGATAGTATTTCAGGAACTTATTCCAGCGTTTTGGTTCATCTCCAATTTTATAGCGACTAACAAGCTTTGTGTGTCCTGTATAGTCAGCATAAGACCAATCTGGCAATGAATAGTAAATGCCAACATTCAGATCTCTTTCACGCAGAGCTTTAACAAAAGGAGTTAGCACATCCTGTTTGGCAGCAGAGTGCTGAACCGCATTCAAATCACCATACTTAGTATCCCAAAGAGCAAAGCCGTCATGATGCTTAGAAGTTATTACAGAATACCTGGCTCCACTTTCTTTGATCAAATCAGCCCAATACTCCGGATCATAGTTCTTTGCAGTAAAACCTTTCAACTGCTTCAAGTAATCATCATGAGAAATATAGCCATTGAAAAACGACCAGGATTCATCAATTCCGTCTACTGCATATAATCCCCAATGAATAAAAATTCCAAGTTTAGCATCCTTAAACCACTGCATTTTAGAGTGATAAGCTGAATCTTTCTCTTGGGCACCCAAAAAGGTAGGAGAGAATAAGAAACTACCGATCAAAATAATACCCACAAATCGTTTCATTATACAAATTTTAGTTTTCAGTTTTCAGAGCTCAGTTTTCAGAAAAAGACCAGTACACAAAGTAACCAAATAACAAAGTAACCAATACCCAATACACCGATCAATCTATTTCAACTTCACTACCATTATAATAGGATTATCTTCCTCTTTCAATTCCTGAATCATTTTCACAAATTCTTTCCTTTCATCAGTCAACACATATTCCTTCTCGTTGAAGTCACCATTATTCCATGACTCTACCATATCCAGTGCCTGAACCAGCCTGTAAACTTCTTTTTCGCCATCAGAAACAGCTGGCCAGAAATCAGGTCCTCCATCAAGATCATTTAGCAACTTGCCGTCATCAGATGAAATCGCGACAACAGAATTACCCTCCTCTTGCCAGAATCCAATCAGGGTTTTCTTTTGATGATAAGCACGGATAAATATTTTCCCAGAGCATTCATAAAGACTGGTTGAATGGATATACTGATGGCGATTATCATACAATGTCATCATATTATCAAACTCCTCATTTGGCACTCGCATATTTCCATAATTCAAAACATACTTAGGAGCTTTATTTCCCTCAGTATCAAAAGAAAAGACAGTATCATTAAAGGGATGATATCCGATAACGCTTTTCGGGGTAACCATAAATTTCCCAATACTAAAGTCACCTGCCCCCAAGGCAATAATCTTCTTAGAAGGGAACTGCTTAACTACCTGTCCGGTTCCATCAACTGTATAAAACAAAAATGGCAGCGAATCTTGAGAAAATGCACCGTAAGGCGAAATCATGACATGCCGATCAGTCGATAAAGCTGCAAACCTCCATGTTGGATATTTGATCTTAAATTCACTGAGTTTTTGTCCGTCAACAGAATACACATATCCCTTATTTTGTCTGGTCAGATAGAAGTAAAGGTGTTCTCCGTCTGGAGAAACATTCATATACTGGGCTCCACCATACTCATTCGGACCGGGTCCTTTCTGGCCAATCTGCCTGATAAAGTGTCCCATATCGTCAAACAAGAATACAGTTTCATCTTTATTTCTGACAAATACCCGTTTGCCTCTGATAATGTATTGAGAGATACTACAAACTACATCGGCATTAGTTTCCAAAGGGATATAACGAACAGACTCTGCAATATCAGATAGGGTCATTTCCTGTTGATCGCTCAAGAGAGATTCCATATCCAAAACAATCACAGAAGACTCCACCTGCTGCTGATTCTTATTCTGGCAGGAGGCGAAGATTATTACTGCTAATACAATAAAACTTACTATCAACAGATTCTTAATAATCCGTACCATGTTCTTTTCAATTTAGTTTTCAGTTGTCAGTTAGCACCTCTTATTATCTCTTCAGTGGCTCCAATAAGTGCTCTAGTCCGTTCATTTTTATTACCAGCAAAGTCTGCAATTGCATTCCTAATTGTCCTTTAGGAAATCCCTTTTGGTCAAACCATTCGAGGTAAGCAACAGGCAGATCGCATAAGAGTCTTCCTGAATATTTCCCAAAAGGCATTCTTAATGTGACTAGCTGTTGGAGTATTTTCGGATCCATGGTCGAAATTAATAAAAACCCTGCTCGGCAGTGCAATACTATGCTTACTTTTTTTCTTATGCCAAATCAATTCCCACTTTCAGAGCGCGGTCAATTTCATCTGTAGAAACATAGAAATGAGTACTAAACCTTATATATTGCCCCTCTGGTCCAACTGGCCTGGGTTGCAGTTTTTCACGCTTCCACATTTCGTTCTGCAAAGTCTTTCCTGATACTCCCTTCACTCCGTAGGTTGTAAGACCTGCACACATACCCGGGTGCACTGTGGAATAGATATCAAAAACATCAGACTGCTGGAGTTTATTCCTAAGATAATCTCCAAGGAATTTCACCCTATCAGTAATCCTCTTATTGCCAATAAGGTTATGAAAATCAACAGCTGCTTCAAAGCCAACCATCAGGGCAGAGTTCTCTGTTCCTCTCTGTGTAAACCGGAATCCTTCATCCTCATGATTATCCCATACTCCTGAGGGCATCACGGGCCAGACCTTTGGAGCCAACTCTTCACTGATGTACAATACACCTGAACCAGCGGGAGCTAAAAGCCATTTATGCGGACTCGTAAAATAAGCGTCACATCCCAAATCCTTAACATCCACAGGTATCTGTCCGATTGCCTGTGCTCCATCTATAACAGTAATAATTCCTTTTTTTCGTGCAATTGAACAAATATCTTTAATCGGCAGAATATCGCCAGGAACGCTTAAAATATGAGGAAGGGCAATTACTTTGGTCTTTTTGGTGATTAGCTTGTTGACCATATCTATGATACTCTCCGGATTCTGGATTGGTGGTTTAATCTCTATTTGCTTGATAACAATTCCATTCCTTTTGGCAATCACTTCCCATCCGCTTTTTCCACCTGTATGCTCAATATTTGTCTGAATAACCTCATCTCCAGCGGATAAATCTAGTCCAAATGCCATCATGTTCATGCCCATGTGAGCATTCTTAATCAATCCGAGTTGCTTATAATCAGCATTCATCAATACACCTAACTTCTTGCGTAAAGAATCATGAGGAAAGTACCCGGTGATTATCTTGATTCCTCCTTCAGTCCAATCTATCTTAGCAATATTTCGGGCATACTCTTCAAAATGACCTGTCATGGCATCCAATACAGGTTGTGGGGTAGCCCCAATAGTTCCGGTGTTCAGATAACCCTCATCTAAAGGCATGGGAAACATTTTCCGAATCTCACCCCAATAGGCAGGGTCATCATGAGAAGGAAGTGTTTCATGCAGGTTCAGGGCTTCAATCTTGTTGGCAGCACCCAAAATGGGCATACTGGCCAATAAAAGTCCGGTTTGCTTCAGGAAATTTCGTCGAGAATCCATAATGTTGATATTAAATTGATATTCAAATGTAGTGAATTAACTACAAAGGAAAGACGAGACATCGCAGGAGTAATTGTGTTGCATTTTTCAACACCTGTTGAATTTCTCCACACTCTCTTCAAACTACTGATTCTCCAGTAGTTATGCTCAATCTAGCTGATCACTGTTGAATTTCTCATCACTACAAGTGTTGATTTCTCAAACAAACCCACCCCTTACTGCTTGATTACATGCCTGTTATGGAATTTGGCATTATAATTGGATTCCGCATTTGTGCATGAAGTATTTTCAAGTAAAACAAATAAACCAAGGCATTATGAAAAGAACAGTTCTCTTACTATTTGTTGCTGTGTTGCTGCTAAACTTTGATGTTGGCAATAACAGAGCTACCATGACAGATCCAACTCAAGATATTAATTCAAAGGATGTTATCCGAATCTTAAGTAGTCCTGATTTGTATGATCTTGCCACTGATTGGGCGAACTATTTCTCTGTTGAAATTCAGCAATCCAGTATTCTGGTTAATAATCTGAATAATGAAGTAAAAGACAGCAAAACAATTCCCAAAAATCATCTTGTATTGATACCTGAGGGCTTTGACAAAGATTTGTGTCACGAGGCTCCCTGGAAAATGATAATTGGTCGGGATCCTATTGTACCGATAGTAAGCTCGTCAAACCCCTTGCTTGAATCTATAAAACAATCAGGCGTTTCGTTAGATGATTTTAATCAAATCCTAAGCAATTCAGAACAAATAACATGGGGACAATTGCTAGATTGTGAAAGCCATAAAAACATTCAGATATTCATTGAAGACAATCAATCTGTCATCACCACACTTTCTAATTTCACAGGAGTTTCTCCAATAGAACCAGGCAACTCCGGATTAATAAATGGCGATGATCTTCTAAGCTTAATAAACAATAATCCGTATGCTATTGGCTTTATCCGCTTATCCGGTGTAATATCCTCAGTCCATCAAAGTATGGTTAAGGGAATTGAATTATTGCCTATTGACAAAAACGGCAACGGGCAGATTGACCACATAGAGGATATTTATGGTAGCAGTCAGTCATTTCTAAGGGGAGCATGGATAGGAAAATATCCAAAAGCTCTTTGCCAGAATCTTTATGTACTATCACAGGAAGAGCCTACACATGAAACTGAGATTGCATTTCTCAAGTATATCCTCACTAACGGACAAGATAAATTAAAGCACATTAGCATCAGCAGTCTGGTCATGAGTGAACGACAAGCAAATCTGGCCCGCTTGCCTGGAGTATTGCTTCCTCAAGGGGCAATTATGGTAGCCAAAAGCGGTAATAAAGTAGCACTAATCTCTCTGATTGCTTTCATATTACTTTTAATGATTGGAATAATAAGCAGCAATTATCGTCGCATTCAAAGAACAAAAACTTCAGGTTCAGTTATTCCTGCATTTATCACTCTTGCTAGCATCAAGACACCTAAAGGTATCTTTTATGACAAGTCGCACACATGGGCCTATATGGAGAAGGATGGCCTTGTGAAAGTGGGCATAAATGACTTCTTGCAGCATGTGACCGGAACTCTCACCCGTGTAACTCAAAAAAGTTCTGGCGATCATGTAAGAAAAGGTGAAAGAATCATGACCATTTCTCACCATGGTAAACATCTGCATATCAAATCACCCGTAACAGGTGTCATCAAGTCTGAAAACACTATTCTGGCTACAGATCCTGCGCAGGTTAATAATTCTCCATATTCCAATGGATGGGTTTATGCAATAGAGCCTAGCAACTGGATAAAAGAAACACAGTTAATGCTAATGGCTGAAAAGCACAAAGAATGGCTGAATGACGAATTCAGCAGGCTAAAAGATTTCTTTCAAATATCTGTTTACAAACACCAGGCACAATTTACACAGGTGGTTCTTTCAGATGGTGGTGAAATAAAAGATCAGGTTCTGTCTCAATTCGGACCAGAAATCTGGGAGGATTTTCAAACACAATTTATTGATAAGTCATTATAATCAAAACAAATATTATGGGCCTAGATAGAAGAGTATTTATGAAAACCCTTGGGCTTGCCGGTGCCACTCTGGCATTAGGTAAAAGCACAGGAACCGCCTTAAACAAAGATAATCCCACTGAGTTTTATGGATTACTTTATGATTCAACACGTTGCATTGGATGTCAATCATGTGAATTTGCCTGTGCTGAATCTCACAACTTGCCAGAACCTGAAGATTATCCAGATCCTGAAGTAGTGCGTAAAATGGATGAAACCCGAAGAACAGTGGTTAATGCTTATACCACAGATCTGGGTGAAACCTACGTCAAGGAACAGTGCATGCACTGCAATGAACCAGCGTGTGTTGCTGCTTGTCTTACAGAAGCCATGTATAAGACGAAAGAAGGACCAGTAATCTGGAGAGGCGACAAATGCATGGGATGCCGTTTTTGCATGGTATCTTGTCCGTTTGACATTCCCAAATTCGAATATCATAGCTCAAATCCTAAGATTCTAAAATGTGATATGTGCTATGATAGATTGCAAAAGGGTGAAATTCCAGCCTGCGTTGAAGCCTGTGAGGAAGGAGCAATAGTCTTTGGAACTCGTCGTGAACTAATCAAAGAAGCACGACGCAGAATCCATGAGAATCCTGATCTTTATAAAGATCACATCTATGGAGAACATGAAGCCGGGGGAACAGGCTTGCTATATCTGGCACCTGTGGAAATGGACAAACTAGGATTTAAAACAACTCTGCAAAATGAGTCATATCCCTCACTGACAAAAGGATTTCTTTATAGTGTACCCTCTGTTTTTGTGCTGGTAC
This sequence comes from Bacteroidales bacterium, assembly GCA_023145515.1. Lineage (GTDB taxonomy): Bacteria > Bacteroidota > Bacteroidia > Bacteroidales > UBA12481 > JABHCC01. The sequence continues at coordinate 6,787 of JAGLDP010000074.1, read as the reverse complement.
CGGCACTCCTTTTAGGAATTCATGAAGCAACCAAAAACAACCACCAAACAGAAGATGATGGAAATGAATAGTATTACCTACACAAAATCACGTGATCCGAAAAAACAATCCACCTGGAAATTCCTGATCAGTGAACTAAAACCAAAGGGCAAGATTTTCACCCCCTTCAATATCATCTCAGCTCCAATAATCTTACTTGGAATAGTATTAATCGTAATTCGATTCTGGAAAGGAATCGGATCCGTAACCAATCTAACTCAGGAAGTACCATGGGGATTATGGATAGGATTTGATGTTGTAACCGGTGTAGCTTTTGCCGGTGGAGCCTATGTTATCACATTTATGGTATATATCCTGAACAGCAAAAAATACCATTCTCTCGTTAGGGTAACCGTTTTAAATGGCTTTTTAGCCTATGTGTTTTATGCTGGAGCACTATTGCTCGATTTAGGTCGACCATGGAATGTGATAAATCCAATCATCGGAAATAATTTCGGCACCAGTTCTGTATTGTTTCTGGTAGCCTGGCACTTTCTACTCTATATGATGGCTCAGCTGATTGAATTCTCCCCAACTATTGCTGAATGGCTTGGCGCAAGACGCGCCCGTAAGATACTGTCAGGCATGACATTGGCTGCAGTAATTTTTGGTATCACATTATCAACACTACATCAATCTGGATTGGGTGCACTCTACCTTATGGCTAAGGATAAAATCCATCCACTCTGGTACTCAGAATTTATTCCACTGCTGTTTTTTGTCTCTAGTATTTTTGCCGGACTATCAATGGTAATTTTTGAAGGTTCAATCAGTCATCGCGTATTTTCAAACCAGATCAGTGAAAAGAATCATAAGTCACATAATGGTATTCTGATTAGCCTGTCGCGCATTTGCGCAGGTGCAATGTTTGCCTATTTCTTTTTGCAAATTTTAATTTTCATCCATGAAAAACGATGGGAGCACCTTGACTCTTCAATGGGCTATTGGTACCTTTTTGAAATGATTGGTCTGGTACTATTCCCCATGATGCTATTTTTCCAGGGATACCGCACCAGAAGCATAGCATTTATAAAAACAGCTGCTATCCTGACTATGATTGGCATTATCGTCAACAGACTGAATGTCACAGTGATAGGATTCATGTGGGAAGAACCACTCAGATATTTCCCATCATGGATGGAAATAACGATCACCCTGACTGTAATATTTACTGAGATTTGGGTCTTTAGATGGATTATCAGGCGCATGCCTGTGCTTAGCGATTCACCAGCCTGGGCTCAGAAAGGGGAATAACGAATAATGAATATTGAATGATTTAAAAAAATAAAAAATACAATGGAAAGTTTTAGCTATCAAAATATTTTTGAGACCAAGGGAATCGAATATATATTTATCATATTGTTTTTCGCAATACTTATCCCGTTTTGGTTAATACTCAACAAACGCACAAAGGAGCTCACAAGAGTTAGGGAGGCACTTTCATTATCCCTGCAAATGCTTAAGATTCCGCAAGGACTACATCTTAGTCGCAACCATACCTGGATGCACCTTAAAAGAAGCGGAACAGCCAGGGTAGGATTAGATGATCTCCTTATGCATATTACCGGTGCCGTAAATATCCGGTTTATCGCAAATGCAGGAGCCATAATAAATAAAGGCCAATTACTGGCTGAAATTGATAGGGAAGGAAAGAAACTGCAAATCTACTCTCCAATCTCGGGCGTAATCGAGAAAACTAATATTTCTTTGCTTGAGAATCCGGAAATAATGAATAACGATCCCTTTAATAAAGGCTGGGTTTATGAAATTAAACCCTCTCGCTGGATCGCCGATACCAGATCCTGCTACCTGGCTGAAGAGTCGTCAAAGTGGATGAAGAATGAGTTTAATCGTTTTAAAGAATTTATTCTGACTGTCACCGGTAGTGATACTGCCCACGAAACCCAAATAATTCTACAGGATGGAGGGGAATTATGCGATCATACAATGTCACAATTACCCAAAGAAGTATGGGAAGATTTTCAAGAGAAATTCCTGTCGGCATAGGATTGTTTTGAAAAAATAGTTCGATCTTTAACTGTTGAAAGACTAAACACTATTCCCTTAACTAAACAAAAATCTAATGGTCCGCATTCTCATTAGACGATTTATAGAATTCCAATCATCGATCTATAGTCGTGCAGTTATGGTTATCGGTGTTTTATCAATTTTCCTTCTGGTATCATACCAAATTATTTTCCGTACTGTAAATGATGTTCATATCAAAACTGTCATCTATCAGAATGGAAATAACATAGGTTCAATTGTTGAGGGTGCTTTGTATCATTCCATGTTGGAAAACAATAAAAAGGAATTACAAAACACCCTCGACAATATTAATACTCTGGCCGGAATTGATGATGTAAGTATGTATGACAGTGATGATAACCTTGCCTATTCTTCTTTCTCGTATGATACCAGTGGACACATCAATCCAAATTGCAAAGAATGCCACTCAGATCTGAAAGCAATGTTTCTGGAGACAGAAAAAAGCTATCGGATTATCAAAGTGGACGATGATTGCAGAATGAATCTACCAAACAGTAATTCTCGTCACCTGATGATCAGGTCTCCAATACTAAATCAACCGTCGTGTTACCAGAATGCAGCTTGTCATGCTCATTCTTCAGATGATAAAGTATTAGGATATCTAGTTATCAAACTGCCGCTGGCAGACCTGGATGCCGCGGTAGCAAAAGCTTCCCGTGAATTTTCAATGCTTGCTATTTTTATTACCCTTTTTATTGCCTTTATATTGATCGTCTTTACCAGAAAAAAAATCAAACAACCGCTACAAGAGATCATTGAGGCAAGCAAGTCAATTGCTACAGGCAAAAGTAGTGTCAGGCTGGATGTCAAGTCTGATCAACTTGACGTTGTTAGAACGGTATCTATAGCCTTCAATCATATGATGGATAATCTTGAAATTGCTACTACCGAATTGCAAAATTGGTCAAAGCAGTTGGAGTATAAGGTGCGTAAAAAATCAGAGGAGTTAGGTGGTATTCAAAATGAACTGATCAGCATAGAACGCAAAGCTTCATTGGGAAAACTATCTTCATCAGTTGCTCATGAATTGAACAATCCCTTATCCGGAATCCTGGTTTACACCAAGTTGGTTACTAAAAAACTCAGGAATATGGATATTGAACCTGAAAAAATTAATCCGATAATAAAGCACCTTAGCCTGATCGAAAATGAAACCAAACGTTGCGGTGATATAGTAAGAGGATTACTGGATTTCTCAAGAAAAGATCAGGAGAATTTTGAGCCCAGATGCTTGCATGATATTCTGGATGATACCTTTCAATTGATGCACCATCCAATGATGTTAGCAAATATCAATTTTACAAAAGACTTCCAGGCAAAGACTAACCACGTGTCATGTAGTCCAAATCAACTAAAGCAAGTTTTTGTAGCTATTCTGGTTAATGCATCCGAGGCTGCAACAGAAGATGGTGATATTCAAATAAAAACCGTTAATCATGATGATTCAAGTATTACTGTTGAAATCATAGACAATGGGATAGGTATGGCACCAGAGGATATTCCCCATATTTTTGAGCCCTTCTTCACCACCAAACATCAGGGTGATGGCATAGGACTAGGATTGGCAATTGTACATGGCCTTGTACTTAGCCATAAAGGAAATATCAACGTAACATCAAGTCCCGGCATGGGAACTACTCTTTCTATTTCGCTACCTTTGATTACAAACCAGGAGAACTAATATGGGAAAAAAGAAATCTATCCTCATTGTTGATGATGAACAGTCGGTTAGAGACTCGTTATACAATTGGTTTATCGAAGATGGATACAACGTGGAGCGTGCTGAGAATGCAAAAAAAGCTCTGGCTATCCTTGAAGCAGATTGCTATGATATCGTTCTCGCCGATGTTAAAATGCCGGGAATGGATGGACTGGAGATGTTAAAGCGAATTAAATTCCTCAGAGAGGAAACTATCGTTATTATCATGACTGCATTCGCATCGGTTGACACTGCTGTTCAGGCACTTAAAGACGGAGCTTTTGATTACGTCACTAAACCTTTTGATCCCGACGTTCTATCGCACTTAATAAGAAATGCTGTGAAGCAAATATCCCTTTCTGATGAAAACAAGTATTTAAAGGAAAGAATGGGACAGCTTGAAAACGTCGAAGACATGATTGGCCAAAGTGAAGCCATGCAAAAAGTTCTTAAAGAGGTGGCCAATGTGGCACAGTCACATTCATCAGTGATTATTACAGGTGAAAGTGGAAGCGGCAAAGAGCTAATTGCAAGGGCTATTCATGCAAATTCAACAAGAAAGTTCTTCCCACTAGTGTGCGTACACTGTGGTGCCCTTACTGAAAGCCTGCTGGAGAGTGAAATGTTCGGACATGAGAAAGGAGCTTTCACAGGTGCCATGTATTGTCGTAAAGGAAGGTTTGAAATGGCTGATGGTGGTAGCATCTTTCTGGATGAGATTGCAACCATTTCTTCAAAAATGCAGGTTGAATTGCTCCGTGTTCTGGAAACTAAGAGCTTTGTAAGAGTAGGTGGAAATAAGGAGATTAGCTCTGACTTCAGAGTGATATGTGCAACAAACCGTGATTTGAAACAAATGGTTGAAAAAGGCACTTTCAGAGAAGATTTATACTACAGACTGAACGTAGTCAATATTCATGTTCCCCCTTTGCGAGAAAGAATTGAAGACATCCCACTTCTTGTGGAGTATTTCATCAGCAAGTATTGCGCATCCATGAATCGACCACCAGTAACTATAGATGATTCAGCTCTGAAACGACTGCAAGAATTTGACTTCCCTGGCAATATTCGGGAACTGGAAAATATGGTTGAACGGGCAATTGTGGTGGGTAACGGTAAAAAAATCGCTCTGAAAAACCTTCCAATACAACAAGGTATTGCCTCTAGTGGTACCGAAAGTCTGGAGGATGTCGAAAAACAACACATTCAACAAGTGCTTAAACATCACAGCTGGAATATAACCCGAACAGCCAAAGCTCTAAAAGTTGACCGTGTAACACTGTATAACAAGATTAAAAAATACAATCTGAAACAATAAATTGGTAAGCAGTAGCATTGACATAGTCTCATTTGCATATTTTGATCACAGTTTTACTAAAAGGATAGCAGATTCAGTTGCCCTTGAGTTTAACGCTGATGTTCAATTAAAAGAAGGACACCTTGATATAAGTGATTATTACGATGCACCCCGAAAACAATACAAAGGCAATGAACTGCTTAAATCAGTAGAAAAAAGCTTCTCTGATGAAACTCACAAAACGATCGGACTGTTTAATGTAGATCTCTTCATACCAATACTAACTTACATTTTCGGACAAGCATACCTGGGAGGAAACACTGCCATTGCATCTGCTTTCAGACTCAGTAATGCACGGTACGGAATGAAAGAAGACTTTGAATTACTATTGGAAAGAATGACCAAGGAAGTTATTCACGAATTAGGACACACATACGGTCTAATTCATTGTTATACACCCGGATGTGTAATGGCCTCCAGCACATATGTTGAAGATATTGATCAGAAGAGCACCAGCTTTTGTAGTAAATGCCGGGGTTCGGTGACTCAGTGACTCAGTGACTCGTTTCTGACACTAATAATCTGAGCTATTATACTAATTGCTATTTCTTCCGGAGTTTGACTGTTAATTGGAATACCTATTGGTGCGTGAACCATTGATAGTTGCTCTTCTGTGTAACCTTGTGCTAATAAGTTGGTTTTTATCTTTTTTACTTTTGCCTTACTTCCCATCATCCCAAGATAACGCACTTTTTTATTGAGTAGCTGACCAAGTAAGCTTTCATCATACTCATGAGAATAACTCATAATAACAACATAACTGTTGTTTCCTTCCTGAACAAGGTGACCAACATTTTCAAAATCAATAATTTCCTTTCTCGAAACATAGGAGTTAGTATCAAAAGTCATCAGGCCACTTCGGTTATCGAACAATTCAATCTCAAAATCCAGGATCTCACAAACACGACTCAGAGCAAGACTAACATGGCCAGCTCCAAATATGTAGAGCTTATCAGGCATCCCTACTTGTTCACTCAACTCCCAATCATCATCCAAAACCATAGTACTTATAAATCGCTCCTCCTGCCTTTTCTCTCTCTCAAGAATAAATCCTGATGGGGAGTATTTTATAAGTCCAACCCCCTTATTACTTTCATAGTTGAAAATGCTTTCAGCCTCGCGTAGCATAGCCGCTGACATAGGAAAAAAAGCTATTGCCTGACTACCAGAACAAATCATTCCTGAATTATCCTTATCGACTGCTGAATGATGATCCTGCTGAATGATTATTATCTGCTCATTATTCTCTGAAATCATCTCGCGGGCTTGTCGAATCATATTTTGCTCCATAGAACCTCCTCCTACTGATCCCGCAATCTGACCATCCTCAGAAACAAGCATCTTGAAGCCCTTGCGTCCCGGACTACTCCCATAGTTATTGATAACCACAATCAGAATACTCTGAATATTTTCTTTCGCTTTACTTATAATCAATGACCAGGTCTTCATAAAACTATTATTTAAAAATCACGATACTTAAAGCATAATAGATGGCCATCAATGCAGAAAATGCTGCACTGGAAAAAAAACGCCATTTTAAATGTATGATATTCTGTATTATATAATTGGCAACAATTGAGATAGGAATATTGACAAGAAAAGACAGCGAGCCAATTCTGACCAGATCCCAGGAAAGCTCCTGT
>JAGLDP010000073.1 GCA_023145515.1 Bacteroidales bacterium | reverse complement strand
AAATAGCATCACAAACCTGAACTATAGGTGCAAGAAGAGTAGTCATTTCAACTTCCTCATGGTGAGATCCAATAGCATTACAAACCTCTGCTTTTTCTTTGAATCTTTCTGCCAACTTCATTCCTAACAAAGCATGAGGCAGTTCTGGCTCACCATCAGCTACTTTTCCTATATCGTGCAAAAGACCGGCCCTCTTAGCCATCTTCGCATTGAGTCCGAGCTCAGCAGCCATGATAGCACAGATATTAGATACCTCTCTTGAGTGCTGCAATAAATTTTGTCCGTATGATGATCGGTATTTCATTTTACCCACTAGTCGGATAAGTTCAGGATGTAAACCATGGATACCAAGATCAATAGTTGTACGTTTTCCTGTTTCAAGTATTTCCTCTTCTACTTGTTTATGAACCTTAGCAACTACTTCCTCAATTCTGGCAGGATGGATACGACCATCAGTTACCAACTGATGAAGTGCTAGTCTGGCAATTTCACGACGAACGGGGTCAAAAGCTGAAAGAATGATAGCCTCAGGAGTATCATCAACTATGATCTCCACACCGGTAGCTGCTTCAAGAGCCCGGATATTTCGTCCTTCACGACCAATAATTCTTCCTTTAATATCATCGTTATCAATATTGAAGACAGTCACAGAGTTTTCTATCGCCTCTTCTGAGGCAACTCTCTGAATAGTATTCAATACAATCTTACGAGCCTCTTTGTTGGCTGTCATCTTAGCCTCCTCCATAGCATCAGAAATAAATGCCATAGCCTCTGATTTTGCTTCAGACTTCATCGACTCAACAAGTTGCTCTCTAGCTTCGTTAGCTGATAATCCAGAAAGAGCCTGCAACTGTTCAACAGCCTGACTATGAGCCTTTTCAAGCTCTACTGACTTTTTATTTACCAAATCGAGCTGTGAATTAAGATTCTCTCTGATACTATCTACTTCCTTACGTTTTCGTTGATTCTCTTCAATTCTTTGCGAGAGTGTAGACTCTCTCTGTTTCAGCTTGTTCTCAATCACAAGAATCCTGCTATTTCTTTCATTAATAACCTTCTCATGCTCTGTTTTCAAGTGCAGAAACTTTTCTTTAGCCTGAAGGATCTTATCCTTCTTGATCATTTCTGCTTCACTTGCAGCTTCAATCAGAATGCTTTTAGATTTATTTTGCAGTGTTTTCCTACCAATAAAGAAGGCTCTTACGCCTCCAATCAGAAAACCTGCTACTCCAATAATAATATCTGTCATAATCACTTAATGTGTTTCATTTATGAATAAAAAAAACCCGCATTAAATCCCTTGTATGAAAACCCCAAAATATCAGGGAAGGAGATGCCATCATACTTCGAACTTCCACTGGCTTCCTAAGAAACTCTCCCGACGAGTCGGGATAACCGAGGCCTGTTCTAGGCAATAATGAGCTTTTCTCCAATTGAAAAAGTGTTGAGTTTCACAAATTACAAAGGATTAATACGGGCAGTATTTTTACAAAGAACGCTATTACTCTTTCTTCAAGAACTCATCCAACTCCACATTCATTTCTTTCAATACAGATATCAGCGGCGTTTCATCATTATATTCTTTCAGCTCCAGCTCTTTAAGTACAAATTGTAACGCAGCCATCGATAAAAAATCCTGAATATCCCTGTCTTTATATCGTTGTTTATACTGTGTTACCTTTTCATTTATCACGCTGGCCGCTTTCCTGAATCTCTCCTCATCCTTCCGCTCAATCACCATCGGATAGTAACGTCCTGCAATTTGCAATTTAATGCTGAATTTACCATCCATATTCTGCTATCTGTTCAAAAGAGCAATACAATCATCAATCTCCCGCACTATTCTGTTTATTTCAACTCTGGCCTCACTCACATCTATATCCTTCGCCAGAACGCTTGTGGCCACCTTGGCCGTATTATACTGTTGCTCTAATGTTTCTATTTTAATTTTCTGATCATTTACCTGCTCTTGCAGATTATTACTTTCAAGAACCCCCAGGTCATATTTCTGTCTTAGTTCAGAATACCTGGTCATCAACAAGTGAACCTGGTTTTTTAGGTCCTGAATGAGTTCCTCTTGTTCACCAGTCATATTCCTTTTTATACAAAAATAGCACTCATTTACATCATTTCAAAATTTTATAATTTTTATACATTTGTGACCTTCATGCATAGACACAAAAACAACAGACATATTATACTGATTATCGCCTTTTTGATTGTTTCGATTGGACAAGGAAATTCTCAAAACGGCAATAAGGATCTCTTTGATCCTCCATTAGATATACCCCTAATTCTATCTGGCAACTTCGGGGAGATCAGGAGTAATCATTTCCATTCCGGTTTAGATTTTAAAACTAAAGGACAAAGTGGATATTCAGTATTTGCTGCTGCAGATGGTTACATAACCCGAATTAAAGTTTCAGCAGGAGGGTATGGAAAAGCATTATATATCCAGCATCCTTCAGGTCATCAAACTCTTTATGGGCATTTATCTGCTTTCAGAAAAGACATTGCAGACTATGTAAAAAAACAACAATACAAGCAAGAAAGGTTTGGGGTGGACTTATACTTCAAGCCAGGACAGTTTAAAGTCAAACAAGGTGATTTCATAGCTCTTTCAGGAAACACAGGCAGTTCTCAGGCTCCTCATCTACACTTTGAAATACGTGACAGTCAGACCCATAATCCCGTTAATCCACTTTTATTTAACTTTGATGTATCAGATAATCGTCCACCAAAACTCTATTCTATATACCTGTATAACCTGACTGGAAGAACTGATTTAAAAAAGCCGGTCAAAGTTAGCCTGTACGGAGATAATGGTAGCTATCGTCCTGTTTATGACCGTGTTTATCCTATTGATAAGTTATGTGGAATTGGAATTGAAGCACTTGACTTTCTTGATAACAGTAATAATAAGTGTGGCATATTTGAATTTGAATTACGGCTGGATGGAGAACTGATCTTTAAAAGCCTGATGGATGAGTTTTCCTTTGGTGAGAGCCTGTATATCAATAGCTTTATTGATTTCCGAAAATATATTGAGAGTAGAACTCAGGTCATCAAAGCTTTTATCGAGCCAAACAACCCTCTCAGTATTTATGAATTCGCTCGAAACCGGGGACAAATAAGTTTAACAGATAAGGATATTCATTCTCTGGAAATACTGGTAAGGGATGTGCATGGCAATTTGAGCAAAACCAAAATAAAAGTCACATTGAATCCTGATGATCTTGAAGATGCTGAGTATTCTTTACCCTATTATTCAGCCTTTTTCAGCTATTCTGAAGCAAACACCTTTGAAGAAGAAGGCATACGTCTTGAATTTGTCAATCGTTCATTTTACGACAATCTATATTTTGCCTACAATTCTGACACAATACCTCCTAACGGATACTCAAGAATACATCATCTGCACAACCCATACTTTCCCTTGCATAAGAGTTACACTATTTTAATAAAACCAGAGTCGCTTCCAGATGAATTAAAAGATAAAGCCCTTATCGCCCGCATTAATAAAAATGGCCGTTTGTCAGCCCTTGGGGGAACATGGACAGGCAAAGAATTTCGAGCAAAAACGCGCTCGTTTGGTTCATTTGTTATCGCTGTTGACACTATCCCTCCCACCATAAAAGCAATGAATCTCAGTAGTGCTAGTCCAGCCAGAGTGGGAAAAAAGATTACCTTTAGGATTTCCGATAACTTCTCCGGAATCAAATCCTACAGAGCTACTTTAGATGGCAATTGGATTCTTTTTGAGTTTGATTCCAAAACGCGATCTTTTTATCATGTAACCGACCCGGAGTTGTTTCCAAGAGGAAAAGAATTAGAGCTTATTGTCAGAGTTACTGATCAGGTAGGACATTTAACTGAGTATCGAAAACTGGTTATAAGAATTTGAGATTATTATATATTAAAAAGATTATGAAAAAGTTATTTTTTTTATTGCTTGGGATAAGCTTATCCTGGCTTAGCACTGATGCTTGTACAAACTTCCTGGTAAGTAAAGGAGCCTCAGCTGATGGCTCAACAATGATCACCTACGCAGCAGATTCACATGTCCTTTATGGCGAATTGTATCATTGGCCTGCAGCTGATTGGGCCAAAGGAAGCATGATGGATATTAATGAATGGGACACTGGAAAATATCTTGGAAGGATTAATCAGATTGCCCATACATATTCTGTTATAGGAAATATGAATGAGCACCAGCTTGCAATCGGAGAAACCACTTATGGTGGCAGAAGTGAATTGCGCAACTCTAAAGGGATTATGGATTACGGAAGTTTGATATACGTAACCCTCCAAAGAGCAAAAACTGCCAGAGAAGCCATTCACACAATGGTTGAACTCTGCGACAAATACGGTTATTACTCCTCGGGTGAATCAATGTCTATTGCAGACCCCAATGAGGTTTGGATTCTTGAAATCATTGGAAAAGGTCAGGGAGAAAAAGGAGTTCTATGGGTAGCACGTCGAATTCCGGAAGGATATGTATCTGCTCATGCCAATCAGGCCAGAATCACAACATTTCCATTGAATGATCCGGAAAATTGTCTGTATGCAGATGATGTTATTGATTTTGCCCGTGAACAGGGATGGTATAAAGGAAAAGATAAGGATTTTTCGTTTCGCGACACCTATGCTCCTCTTGCTTTTGGGGGACTTCGTTATTGTGAGGCTCGTGTTTGGGCATTCTTTAATAAGGTCACTACAAATATGGATGAGTATTTAGATTATGCAATGGGAAGAGATGCAAGGCATCCTATGCCCCTCTTCATTAAGCCTGACCATAAACTTACTCCTCAGGAGTTGATGGAATGGATGGGAGATCATTACGAGGGCACACCAATGGATATGACTACTGATCTGGGTGCAGGGCCATTTCAAGTACCCTATCGCTGGAGACCATTAACGTTTACAGTAGATGACCAAACATATTGCAATGAGCGCGCAATTGGAACTCAGCAAACAGGCTTCTCTTTTGTAACCCAATCGAGATCATGGTTGCCTGATGCTATCGGAGGACTCTTTTGGTTCAGCGTTGATGATGCTGCCACAACAGTTTACGTACCAATGTATTGTGGAATACTGGATGTACCTCACAGTTTTGCTGTAGATAATGGAGACTTGCTGGTATATTCAGATGATGCAGCATTCTGGGCGTTTAACAGAGTGTCTAATATGTGCTACTTGAGATACAACTATATGATCAAGGACATAAGGAAAGTACAAAAAGAATATTCCGATAAATTTGCCCAAAATACCAAAGCAATCGATAGAGCTGCTCAAGTTTTATATGCAGAAAGTCCTGTTCTAGCTCGTGAATTCCTAACAGGCTATTCTTGTCAGCAAGCTGATGCAGTTACAAAAAGATGGATCGATCTGTCAAATTATTTACTAGTGAAATATATTGATGGCAATATCAAAAAAGAAAAAGATGGTATGTTTTTGGATAATGGAACAGGCGTAGCTGTTTCGCCAGACCAGCCCGGCTACAGCGAAGCATGGAAAAGAGCTGTAGCAAATGATGCAGGAGATAAACTAAGAGTTGTTGAGACAAAGAAATAACTTATCAACCGCACACTGTTAGAAATTACCCTATAACATTCGGATTTTACGAATATTTTCACTAATATTGCAGCCAATTTTCGCAACAAAGTTAAAGCAACAGCAGTAATGGACTTAATAAAGGTAGCAGAAGACGTTTTCGCCGTAAATAATGAGTTTCCCGAGTTTAATGCCGGTGATACGATTACGGTACATTATAAAATTAAAGAGGGTGACAAAGAAAGAATCCAGATGTATCGTGGAGTAGTCATCCAAAGAAAAGGTGAAAAAGCCGGAGAAACTTTCACAGTAAGAAAAATGTCTGGAAACATTGGCGTTGAAAGAATTTTCCCTCTCAAATCACCATTCATTGAAAAAATCGAAGTAAATAAGCACGGGCGTGTTAGAAGAGCTCGTATTTATTATCTAAGAAAATTAACTGGTAAGAAAGCTCGTATCAAAGAGAAAAGATATTAGTCAGCATCACTATATATAATTGAAGTGTCGGTTAATCCCGACACTTTTTTTTATAGCTCACGAATAATATAAACCCAGTAGCCATCGAGCTTATGAAACCCATATTTTACATACAGGTCTCTGGCTATATTATTACTCTCATGAACCTCGAGCTTGATTTGAAGACCAATCTCACGCATCCATTCCAGAGAGGTATTCATCAACATATGACTGAGTCCTAAGCCTTGATAATCAGGAAGAATAGAAAAATGATGCAAATACATACGTCTACCATCCTGTGTCATCCAGGAACTACCAACTAGTTTTTCATCAACAATAAGCACCAACAACTTCCCTCCTGCCTCAATCGTTCTTAAAATAACCTCCAAGTTATCACCCCGTTCATCTTCCCCCATACCAGTTTCTTCCCACAAGAACTCCAGCTCAGTTAAATCTTTATTACTAAAATTACGAACATGATAATTATTTTCAGCCATAATAAATTCTATTATACCTTGGCAATCAGACGCACATAAATCTGGGTTGTTTCTTGTCGAATCACCTTAACCATAGAACCCTTTTCAATCCATGATGATTCGGCTACTGCATCGTATACTTCTCCTTTAATTATAACTTTTCCTGAAGGACGAAGAATGGAATATGCTTCTCCTTCTTTACCAACAAGAGATCTGGTTTCAAGAGGGACACTAACGTATCCATCTGCCCTTTTCTGGTCGGCATGCAAAGCAAGAAAGCTAAAAGGAGAAGAAGTAATTAGTTTCTGTCCTAGCCAAATAGAGAGTAATACAGATAAGAAGAAGAAGAAAATTACGAAGGCAAAGGCTTGAAATAAATCAATAAAAGGAACATTATCAAAATCAAAAACAACATTCCCTACCAGACTGAGAGAAAGTCCGGATACAATCAATACAATACCACTGACACCTGCAATTCCAAAGCCAGGAATAGCAAAAATTTCAACAAGGACAAGAACAACTCCTGCAACAAAAATCAAAATCTCCCAATTAGCAGCCAATCCTTCGAGGTATAGCGGAGCAAAATATAGCAACGCACCCATAACGGATGCGATCAATGCAAATCCTATTCCCGGAGTTTGCATTTCGAAATATATTCCTCCAATAATCAGCAAAATCAAGATTCCCTGAAGTGCAGGACTTAACAAAAGTCCGATTATCCAATCAAGAGCAGTTTGATGATCGGCTTTAATCACATAGCTTTGAATTCCTGCTTTGCTAAGCAAATCTTCCATACTTTCAGCCTCACCCTCACAAAAGCCCCATTCCATAGCCTCTCTTGGCGTAAAAGTCAAAACCTTTCCTGTATCTGACACATTTTCGACAAATAAAGCAGGATCTACCATAGCTTCAGCTATCCTGGGGTTCCTCCCCTTAGCTTCAGCTGTTGAACGCATAGTTGATCGCATATACGACTGGTACTTATCAGGCTGTTGCTCACCTGTTTGATTCACTACGGTAGCAGCTCCCATATTAGCCCCTGGTCGCATGTAAATACTATCGCAAGCAATTGAAATCAGAGCACCTGCAGATGCTGCGTTGTTATCAATAAATACCCAGTATGGAATTGAACTATTAAGAATCTTAGTTCTTATGCTATCGGCCATATCCACTAATCCACCATAAGTATTCATTTGAATCAGAATCAAATCAGCTCCCCAATCCTCAGCTCTTTCATGTGCCCGCTGGGTTAACCGCCATAAAGCTTTATCAACCATCTGCTTCATCTCAACTGTATAAATCTTAACAGTATCTATTTCTAATAGCTGGTTCTTATAATTACTTCCATTCAAACTTGAAAAAGAAGAGGAAAATAAAACCAAACCCAATAAAACCGGAAATAAAAAGTGTTTACTATATGCTTTCATTTGAACAAAATTAAAGCGGAATATAAGGAAAAATATTCACGTCGCAGGAAAAAATGTAAATTTGTCTTTTTCCAAATTATCGTATGACAAACTCACATAAAAAAATTGATCGAATCTTAGCTCTTCCCGCATTAGTTCTTCTTGTGGCAGCCTGGTTCATCGGAAACACCCTCGCTGAAAATACTCTCACCGAGCAAATACAAACTCATCTGCCCGATGACTTAAATATCAGGTACATGGATGATGATATTTTTATGATGGAGCCAGATACAAATAGCTATTTGCTAAATGGATGGGGAGATGGCTATGGAGGAAAACTTCGCTCATCACTGATTTTCTCAGAAACAGGAGTAGTCACCAGCATCTACTTAACAGCCGATAAAGAGACTCCCTCATTTATAAAGCGGCTTAAGAATAAGCGATTTCTTCAGAAAATAATTGGATTAAGCTGGGAGTCACTTGTTTACGACAATAATCTACCTGATGCAATAACAGGAGCTACTTTTACCAGTCAGGCCATCCTTGATGGAGCCCAAAAAGCAGCAAGAATGTATGCTGTTGATATTCTTGCAAAAGAAGACCTACCCGAAATAGTTTCTCGTAAGACTAAATGGACCAGTCAACATACACTGTTAATTATAGTTTTAGCAATAAGCATTTTTGTTACACGCACCCGGTTTTTGCAAAAAATTAAAGCCAGATGGATTCTCATCTTGTTTAATCTGATTTTTCTGGGATTCTGGACAGGCAACCAACTGTCTATTGTTCAGTTTTCACGCTTAACGGGAGGTGAGTTCCCTCCTGTTGATCAACATCTTTTCTTTTATATTTTACTAGGTGGCTCACTAATTTTTGTTCTCGGACTAAACAAGAATATTTATTACGACAGAATTTGTCCTTTTGGCGCAGCCCAGGAGTGCTTAGGTGCTCTAAGCGGTACAAAAAAAACGATTAGAGATCGCAATAATCATATCAGATGGATACCTCGTATTCTCTCCCTGGGTCTATTAATGATAGGTCTTATTTTTCGTCATCCATCCAGCATTAATTATGAAGTATTTTCAGCCTTCTTCCAGCTGGTAGGCAACAGCCTTCAATTTGGAATATTAATACTGGTTCTGATTATGTCTCTTTTCTTTCGCCGACCATGGTGCAGTTTATTATGTCCGGTTAAACCAGTATTTGAATACATTCAAACGATTAGAAATTGGATATAATTATTTTTCATACTTTTGGTCTGCTTATTATCTAAACAGGTTATTAAGCAAATCCGAACACAATACTAATATTTAAATAAGGCTGAATTATGTCGACAAAGTACAAAGGAACCATTGGAATTTTAACTGGCGGAGGAGATGTTCCTGGCCTGAATCCGGCAATCCGGGCAATCACTATCAGAGCAGTAAGAGAGGGATATAAAGTTATTGGATTGAGAAGAGGATGGGCAGGTATTTCGCAACTGGTCTGTGATAAAAAGCATGACAATAGCAATAACTATGTCTTTCTAACCGAAGAGGTTGTAAATCGTTCAGGACGTACAGGAGGAACTTTTCTTCACACTTCTCGTACTCGTCCGAGTCATATGCCTAAAGAATCAGTACCTGAGCACCTAAAGAGCAAGTACAACGATGAAATAAATGATTTGACCCCAACTATTATCGCAAACCTTGAATGGTTAGGTATTGATTACCTGATTCCCATTGGTGGAGATGATACTCTGAGTTATGGAGTACGACTATACAGCGAAGGGGTGAAAGTTGTAGCCATTCCTAAAACAATGGATAACGACGTTCCAGGAACTGATTACTGCATAGGATTTTCTACATGCATAACCAGAACTATTCAGCATGTTAATGCACTTAGAACCAGCGCAGGCTCACATGAAAGAATTTTGGTAGTCGAAGTTTTTGGACGTTATGCCGGCTATAC
>JAGLDP010000072.1 GCA_023145515.1 Bacteroidales bacterium | reverse complement strand
ATTGATTTTGAAAATGCCGAAGGAAATCTCGGATTATCAAATACATTTCTGGATCATTTAAGCAATAAACTTCCCGTTTCAAGACTACAACGCGATTTAACAGATTCAACTGTGCTCCGAAACATAGGAGTACCACTTGCCCACGGAATCATTTCAATAAGATCTCTTTCACGGGGACTAAAAAAACTCTTGCTTAATGAAGAAGCCATCACACAAGATCTCAACAATAGCTGGAATGTAATTGCTGAAGCTCTACAAACTATACTACGACGAGAACAATATCCAAATCCTTATGAAACGCTACTTGAGCTTACCCGTAAAAATAAAGCTATCAGTCAGGAAAGCTTAAATACTTTTATCAGTGATTTAAACGTTTCTGAAGAGGTAAAAGACGAGATGAGACAAATCACGCCTTTTACTTATACCGGTATCGATACTGACAAATAACTAAAATTCTCTGGCTGCTAATGAAAGGTTTCTGGCAAATCATAAAAGAATACGTTCTTCCATATAAAGGCTTTGTTGGATTAAATATCCTTTTCAACACTCTGGGGGTTATCGCTTCTCTTCTGTCACTTATCCTGATTGGTCCATTTTTGCAAGTACTTTTCGGATCACAAGAAATACTAACAGACCCTGTACCCTGGACTCTTTCAAAAGATGCCCTGAGTCATAATTTCAATTATCTGATCGGACAACAAATCCAGGATTATGGTTCCCAAAAAGCATTATTACTGGTAAGCTTGCTAATAATTATCATGTTTTTCCTGAAAACGGCAAACGTATTTTTAGCAAACTACTTCATGGCCCCTATCCGAAACGGAGTTGTTAGGGATATTCGCAATAAATTGTATGTCAAGATGTTAAACCTACCATTAAGTTTCTTTTCAGAAGAACGAAAAGGAGATATTATGGCCAGAGTAACTCAGGATGTTCAAGAAATCGAATGGTCGGTCATGGCTTCATTAGAGAAGTTCTTCCGTGATCCAATCAATATCCTTGTCTTTTTAATTGGCCTTCTCTTAATCAGCCCCATGCTTACCTTATTTGTACTGATATTGCTTCCTGTTAGTGCTATAATTATTGGACAGATAGGAAAAAACCTCCGCAAAACTTCAACAAAGGGGCAGGAGCAAATGGGTGGACTGATGTCGATGCTTGAGGAAACTATATCAGGACTAAGAATTATCAAGGCCTTTAATGCTCAAGACAAAATGGAGCAAGGGTTCTCAGATAAGAATGAGCAGTACACGAAGACCATGAACCAGATTACCAGAAAAAGGTATCTGGCCTCTCCCCTCTCTGAATTTATGGGAGCCATAGTGATTGTTGTTCTTTTATCCTTTGGAGGAAACATGGTTCTCAATGGATCTAGTCCCCTGGGAGCTGCCAGTTTCATGGCGTATATCGCAATATTCTCTCAGCTGATGACACCTGCAAAATCCTTTTCCACAGCGTTTTATCATATTCAAAAAGGATTGGCATCCTTTGATCGTGTTGATGAAATCCTTAAAGTTGATAAACTCATTAAGAATATTGAAAAGCCAATTGCGATAAATAGTTTCCAGAGTTTGATAGAGTATAAAAACATAACTTTTAGCTACGAGGAAAAGCCTGTTCTGAAAGATGTTTCACTCTCAATCAAAAAAGGTCAGACTGTTGCTCTGGTAGGCAAAAGCGGATCGGGAAAATCTACATTTGTTGATCTTCTTCCTAGGTTTTACGATGTTAACAATGGGGAGATACTTGTGGATAATGTCAACATAAAAGAATTAAATATCAATCAGTTGCGAAAGCTCCAGGGATATGTACATCAGGAAGCCATTCTGTTCAATGATAGCTTTGCCGCCAATATTGCTTTTGGTTTGGATAAAACGGATAATGACAGGCTTTGGGAAGCTGCTAAAGCCGCCCGTGCAGATGATTTCATAAGAGACTCCCCAGATGGGATGAACTGGATTATTGGAGATCGTGGAGGGAAATTATCAGGAGGACAAAAACAAAGAATTAGTATCGCAAGAGCTTTATATGCAAATCCTGAAATCCTAATTCTGGATGAAGCAACTTCATCTCTTGATACTGAATCTGAAAGAGAGGTTCAACAGGCCCTTAAAGAGCTGATGAAAAATAGAACTACTCTCATTGTAGCACACAGATTATCAACCATAATCCAGGCTGATCAGATAGTCGTTTTCAAAGATGGCAGGATTGTTGAGCAGGGTACTCACCAACAATTGATTGACAAAAAGGGGGAATACCTGAGCTTGTATCAGGAAATAAATGAAAAAGAGAATTAGAATGCGTTTAGACCTAAAATCAATAAAACTTGCCTGCTTAAGCATTGTAATACTACTGGCTAACACTTTTATTGTTATTGGACAAGAGTTCACCAATGATCCCAAAGATATTTTGAAACAATGGGATTACTACAAATTAACAGATCATTTGGGTGCAGGATTGCCGATTATTGACACTATTGAGAGCCAGGCTTTCATAGCAGGAATGGCCTATACAGAAACATGGCTAAACCGCACAGCAGATGTTTCATACTTTTTTAAAGATGTGGATATCGCCAACTTTCAGATTAAGTTTTGGTCTCCATTTCTGGATGAGCGGATTGATGGAAAACTAACAAACGTAACAAATCCGGCAGTGCGCGATTCCTTATTACGAGTTTTTCAAATTAAGGATTCTATAAGAAGTGATTCCGTAAACAGATTGCTGCGGTTTGATCCGAATCTCATGAAGGAGTTTGAGAAAGAAGCAGAATTACAAACCATTCAAAAGAGAAAGCTCTATGATCTTGATTCGATTAGATGCGACTCAGTTGTTGAGGATATCTCTGCTATAATGGGACAGCCTCTCAGAAAGGGCATTACTCATCATACTGATAAGAATGCAAGGTATTCTGCAATATGGGTAAATAAAGGTATAGCCGTCTCGCTTAGAGATTTCACTGATTATACTATCATCGCATTTAGCATCCCTTTTGTAAACAGTTTTACTGCATCTGGTTTTGAAATTGACCCTAACTCTGAGGTTCTCAGAAAAGTGCATCTGCCCTGCATAAATGACACCTTAGGTGTATCATTATTAGCAGTATCAAATAGTCAGGAAATGAATACTTTCAACAAAGCTACCCTCTTGGTAGAATCGCAAACAGGATCAAAATATGTAGAGAAATTCTTCTCCGATTTATCCTTAAGTAATCTTTCAGTTGAAACTATTGACTTTAATAATAATGGTGTAGAAGAAATTTGGGTTCACGGTATTACTGACAACACAAGCCATTGCGAAGTACATTATGTCTTTACTGTTGGAAACACTGAACCAATTGTTATTTTCGACTCCAAACTAGAAACTGATGAAGGACTGTCGCTTCAATTAATGAATGACTATCAGGCAGAAGTAATCCTGGCTGATGGAACAAGTTTTCTTTTCCCTTTGGAAAAGACTAATAAGGTAATTCAAGGCCTGTATAATGCAAGCGGTATTTTGTTAAGTGATGAAATCCTGATTCCTGGTTGCCTGCAATCACTAAAGAAGAAAGCTGCTGATAATAATTCATACTTACTAGAAGGTCGACTAAGTGTATTTACTCAATCAAACAAAGAGCATATTTGCGACCTGGTTATCACTTGGGATCTGATAAGAGGAGTATGGGAAGCAGTTGATTACCTGACAATTAATCCATAATATTTAGTTTCATAACTTTAAATATCAATTGATCATGAAAAACACCGCAAAGCTTTTGTTCTCAATGATTCTCATCATTATGGTTGCCACTCTAACTAGTTGTTTTTATGAGAATGGAAATCAAAAACGTATTGAAGGAGAAGGACCTATTGTTAAGCGAGTTTTGGAGCTAGAGCATTTTGATGGAATAATCATCCAAAATTCTGCTGATGTTTATATTACCAGAGGAAATACCCAGCGGATAGAAGTAGAAGCCGCAGAGAATATCATAAGTAATCTGGAAACAGAAGTTTCTGGTCGTGTTTGGAGAATTCGTAACAAAAGGCCAGTATGGCGCACAAAGCACCTGCAGATAAAAATAACTATTCCTGAGTTCAGATTAATAAAAGTTTCTGGTTCTGGTCGCGTTGAAACTGAAACTCCATTTAATAATCTGGATGATGTAGAAATCCGGATTAGCGGATCAGGAAACATTCATCTTTCAGGTGAAGCTCAAAGAGTAGATTTTAGCATAGCTGGATCTGGCGATATTTTTGCTTTTGATCTGAAAGCTAACAATGGAACAGCCAAAATTAGCGGATCAGGAAGTATCAGAACGTACATCACAGATGATCTTGAAGCTAGAATTACTGGTAGTGGTGACATTATTTACAGAGGAAAGCCACGAATTAATACCAGGATCTCTGGAAGTGGAAATATACAGTCGAGGTAAACAGGTATGGATCCATTTATCATCATCGATAAGTATTATCAGAACCTGCCAGTTGCCAGAAAAATTCTGATAAACCATAGCTCAGCGGTTGCAGAAAAGGCAGTCATGATAGCCAAAATGCTGAAGCTGGAAGATAGAAAAGTCCAATTCATATATGAGGCAGCAATGTTGCATGATATCGGGATCTTTCTAACGGATGCTTCAGACATTGGATGCTATGGTCAACACCCATATATTTGTCACGGTTATCTCGGACACGATCTATTGCTTAAAGAGGGCTACCCTGATCATGCAAAGGTTTGCGAACGACATACAGGAGCTGGGATAAGTAAAGAGGAAATAGTATCAGGAAACCTCCCTATCCCAAATCGTTCAATGCTACCAAAAACTCTTGCTGAAGAAATTATCACTTATGCAGATAAGTTCTTTTCAAAAGATCCAAATAGCCAGAAGAACGAAAGGTCAGTAAAGAAAATCAGGGAGAACCTAAGTAAGCATGGACCAGATAAAGTAGATAAATTCAATGAATGGCACCAATCTTTTAAAGTTTCATAAGAAGCACTTAAGTGATTTAACAAGCTATACTTTCGCTGTTATTATTACAAAATACAATAACGACTGGGTGATGGTCAGACATCGTAATCGCAGTACCTGGGAGTTACCAGCAGGACATGTAGAGGAAGGTGAATCAGTTGTTGAGGCAGCAAACAGAGAATTATTTGAGGAAACAGGTGCAATAGACTATAGCCTCAAAAAGATCTCCAGCTATCAGGGAATGCACAAAGGGAGGATAGTATATGGAATGCTTTTTTTTGCTAACGTTAAGGAATTCGGACCACTTCCAGAATCAGAAATCGCTGAGAAGAAAATATTCTCAGCGATTCCTGAAGATCTCACTTATCCACAAATACAACCTCAGCTGATAAGCTTCTACTTAAAGGACTGACGCGCAAGCTTTACTCCCTTTTCAAGAGTTCCAAAAGCTCTCATTCTAAAGCTATAACTATATTCATCTCCTTCAAGCAAATACTCCTTATGGGTTCTTGCACCCCACGAATTATCACCACCAACGCCCATCTGCTTAAAATCTATATCCAGTGAAACAAAATCCTGCGCCTTCACATCTGTTGTGTGTCGGTTTACAACCTCAATACCTTCTCTAACCCTGCCGTCTGTTCTTTCAGGACTCTCAAAATCAATCCATTTATTATGAAGAGCACTAATCTCAAGCAGTGGCTGTCCTTCTATTAGAATTCCCTGGCCTTGAAAATTACTCAACACCATCCATCTCACATTCGTTTTATTCCCATTCTCTTGTGGCCGCATGTAAGGAATGTATTGGTCAGCTACTTTCCCCTTATAAAGGCCAACAAACGAAGCTGTTCTCCTATCCTGATAGTTCTCATCTGGTCCACAACCAAAGTATTGAATCTTATCAAATTCAACAGGAAGAGTAATATTCATACCTATCCTCGGAATCTCAGGCAAATTATTTGTTGTCTTTTTAAAATCGTAATTAACTATAATATCTCCTGATCCCATGATCTTGTATTCCAAAGAAATTTCTGCAATCGTGCTTCCTTCCATATCCGGCACCATCAGCTTTGTCTTAATAATAACAAGCTGCTCTTCAGGGTGATCTGAGCTAATATTCTTCACCTTTGCATTCTGACCAGCCTCTCGCCATACTTTGCATCTGTTAGGATGATTGTTCCCAAAGTCGTTATCTATCGGTGCTCTCCAGAATTCAGGAATCATAGCTTCCTGAATCATTTCCTTATTCTTGAATTTCCATGAAAACAATCTACCTGTTTCTTTATTGATAACCACGCTAAAATCTGTTCCCTGAACAGAAATCTCACCTGATGTTTCCTCAAGAGTCAATGCTGACATTTGACTAATTGCAAACTGAACCGGCATGACACTAACAGGAAGTTGAAATTGTTCAGCAGCATATTCATGAAAAGCAGGAACAATAGTCCATGCTGATGAGCGACTGACACTTACATAAAGAAAATATTCTAATCCTGGCTTTGGTTCAGGAACAGAATATCCAAGATTCACAGTTGTCAGTTTATATGGTTCCACATCAGGACAAGTCATTGTGCCCTTTTGAATTACT
>JAGLDP010000071.1 GCA_023145515.1 Bacteroidales bacterium | reverse complement strand
GGAGCATTAGCTGGCGAACCACTTAGCACTTCAGTTTCTAATGAAACTGATTACTATAAGAGAGGGCACAATTTGTATCTGCCGATACCCTACTCTGAGCATATGATAATTACTTATGAATGTGATGCATTGAATCCAGAAACTCATAGTCCGTCTGTTTATTACAATATTAATTATAGAACTTATGAAGAAGGTACTGTAGTTAATAGCTTCACAATGGATGAATTGACAAGTATTGCTGATAAGCTACAGGATCATCAGAGCAAATTGACTGAGACAAACGACAATTCAGTTAAAACTGGTTCATTTAAATCCCATATCCAGAAAAGTAATATTCATCCGGGCGGCAAGCTTGAGCAAAGTATTGACGGAAGCGCTGCAATACACAAAATACAGGTTAAGATAAAAGCTGACGACTTGCCACAAGCACTACGCTCTACTGTTATTGAGATATCTTTTGATGGAGAAAAGACTATATGGGCACCTATCGGTGATTTTTTTGGAACTGGTTATCAAATTAGACCTTCGAACACATGGTATACTCAAGTAGAGGAAGACGGTACCATGTCTTGTTATTGGTTAATGCCTTTCAAAAAATCAGCTGAAATAAATTTCATCAATTATGGGGATCAGGAAATTGATCTGATAGAAACGAAGATATGGACAGACTCTTATCGATGGAACGATAATTCAATGCATTTTGGTGCTATCTGGCAAGAGCTCTATGAGGTTGAAACAGGTGGTTCAAGTCGTGTTAATGGTGATGATGCTCATGTAGATATTAATTACGTCACGCTGAACGGACAAGGTGTTTATATGGGTAGTGCATTGACGATCTTTAACACAGCTGATTCTTGGTGGGGAGAAGGAGATGAAAAAATATGGGTTGATGGTGAATCCTTTCCTTCATTTATTGGAACTGGTACTGAGGACTATTTTGGATATGCCTATTGCAGGCCAGAAAAATTTTCACATTTTCTAATTGCTCAACCTGACGGATCAGGAAACTTCCATCCAGGGATGACAGTTAATCTTCGATTTCATATCCTTGATGGCATTCCTTTTAATAGCTCAATACAATTTGATTTAGAATTGTGGCATTGGACAAAAACCGTTATGAATTATGCGCCAATGTCATTCTGGTATTTGAAGCCTGGAGGAACTTATAATATTGAACCAAATCCTGATGCTGTTAAAAAACCTGTTAGCCTGAAAATGGCTGTTATGGACGAGCTAAAGCAGGTTGAAGGAGGAGTTCTTGAAGGTGAAAACTTACGAGTATTAGAGGCAAGCCATGGTAGTTATCAGGCTCAGGCTAGCAGAGAATGGGACTGGAGCAATGAATCGCAGTTATTTTGGATTGCTGATTCTGAAGATGCGACTTTATCAGCTGAATTCATTATGCCTGAAGCTGGTAATTATAAAGTTAAGATGGTTTACACAAAAGCAATTGATTATGGAAATTTCAAGATTGCTTTCAATGATAAGTTCTCATCTAAAACCTTTGTAGGTTATCACGATCAAAGCGGCAAGGAGGTCGTCACAAGTTCATCTATGCTTGGCACATTTTCCTTGCTGAAAGGGATTAATACTCTCACCTTAAAAACGAAAGGTGCTCATCCTAAGGCAGTAGAAAGATACATGGTTGGCATTGACTTTCTTAAATTCAGCAAGGTCAACTAGTCTTTAGATCTACTCATACTATATGGGGCATCTTTTTTTGATGTTCCACGCTTTCTATTTGGGATACTATCCATCTCGAATAATAGAGAGCCACCATTTCTTATTGTCTGGTGTTTAATATAGTTTCGATTTAATACCTGGCCATTTAACTCAGCTTCGCGGATAAAGAAATTATCCGGCATATTATTATGAGCTGATACTTCAAAACAATTACCATTCTCAAGATTCATAGTCACTTTATCAAAAAGAGGAGAACCAATAACATATTCATCTGTGCCCGGACATACCGGATAAAATCCCATGGCAGAAAACACATACCAGGCAGACGTTTGTCCGTTATCCTCATCTCCGCATAAACCATCCGGCTCTGGTGAGTATAGTTTTGTCATTACCTCTCTTACTCTTTCTTGAGTTTTCCATGGTTCGCCAGCATAGTTATACAAGTATATTACATGCTGAACAGGCTGATTACCATGTGCATACTGGCCCATGTCAGCCATAACCATTTCTGTAATCTCATGAATCTCAAAACCATAATAGGAAAAGTCGAAAATTGGTTCCATAGTAAAAACGGAATCCAGTTTACCGACAAAAGCCTCTCGACCTCCCATTAGATTTATTAGTCCTTGAGGATCCTGAAATACTGACCATGTATAATGCCAGGCACAACCTTCTGTAAACGCGCCACCCCATGCTTCTGGCACAAAAGGACTTTGCCATGATCCATCTTCATTTTTCCCACGCATAAAATTTGTAGAAGAATCGAAGAGCTTAACATAGTTCATAGCCCGATCTTTGAAGAGAGTAAGAGTTGATTTAGATTTCTTTAAAACTTTTGCTAACTGCCAAATAGCAAAATCATCATAAGCATATTCAAGTGTACGAGCAGCATTTTCACTCAAATGAATATCATAAGGAATGTAGCCTAGTTTATTATAATAATCAACACCAACCCTTCCAATTGATGACAATGGCCCAGCTAGTTTAGTATTTTTCATGATGGCTTCCCACAAAACATCAATATCATACCCCCGGATACCTTTGATATAAGAATCAGAAATTATTGAAGCTGAATTGCTGCCAATCATGCAGTTTCGATGCCCTGGCGAGGCCCATTCAGGCAACCATCCGCTCTCTTTATATGTATTTACTAAACCAGCCATCATCTGACTATTCATATCCGGATAAATCAATGTGAAAAATGGGAATACAGCCCGAAAAGTATCCCAGAATCCATTATCGGTAAACATATATCCGGGTAAAATTTGTCCGTTATAAGGACTATAATGTATCATTTCATTCTTTTCATTAAACTCATAAAATTTACGTGGAAAGAGTAGAGTTCTGTATAAAGCTGTATAAAAAGTTCTCAGTTGGTCAACATCATTATCTTCAACCACAATCCGATTCATCATACTATTCCAGAATGATTTGGCAGTACTTTTAACCATCTCGAAGTTTTGGTCGCCAATTTCTCTGGCAAGATTGATCTCAGCTTGCTCAGCTCCAATAAAGGATGAAGCCACTCTTACGCCTATGGTTTCCCCAGCTTTAGTCTTAAAGCGAATATATGCGCCAACATGCTCGCTTTCTGCTTCATCAACATCCATTTGCATTTCACCTTCTGTCCATGTTCCAAGCTGTTCAAAGTCTTTATCGAAAATTGCAACAAAATAATTTGCAAAATTAGCAGGCACTCCCCCTGCATTATTCATTGAGTATCCAATAATTTTTCGCTCTTCAGGAATAATTCTCACATATGATCCTTCATTGAAGGCATCTAACAAGATCCAGGAGTTTTCACTCTCAGGAAAAGTAAATCTGAAATATGCCGCTCTATCAGTTGGTGTTACTTCGATACTCGTTTCATAATCCTCAAGGAAAACATGATAGTAGTACGGAGTTGAAATCTCCTTGCTGTGTGAAAATGCAGAAGCCCTTTCCTTTTCACCAATCTTAAGGTCACCGGTGATTGCCATAAAAGAAAAAGCTCCATAATCATTAATCCAGGGACTAGGTTGATGTGTCTGTTTAACCCCCACCAAATGTGTTGATTGATAGGTATATGCCCAACCATTACCCATTTCACCTGTTTGAGGGGTCCAGAAGTTCATGCCCCAAGGCACTGCGATAGCCGGATAAGTATTTCCGTTTGACAAGGCATAAGATGATTCTGTACCTACTAATGGATTCACGTAATCCACCAGATTCACCAAAGCTTGAGATTGCATATTTTCAATATCTAATTGTTGTTTTTTATCGTTACAGGATGTCATTAAAATAGCGATACACAGTATGGAACTGATATATTTCATGGGATAGTTTTTTACGAATATAGTGGAAAAATTTCAGCTATAGTTCCAAATATTTAATCAAATTGCAATAGCCATTTAGTAAGAAGTCCGGGCCAGGTTTCAGCTGCCGGATTTCCTTTGCGCAGACCGTATCCATGTCCTCCAGAGGCTAGAAAATGAAACTCAAGCTGATGCTTATTATCTCTCATTGCCTGAGCCAATACCAGAGCGCTGTTCCCATAAGGATCATCTGCAGTTCCAAAAATGAATATTGGGGGAATATCTCTGTCCATATTTATGTCTAGTGACAAGTCACGATCAGGGGCATCATCAAGATATGCCGGATATATTAATACTGCAAAATCAGGTCTGCAGCTGTTTTCATCAATTTGATCGACAGGTTCATAAGATATCTCACTAAATCCGCTTGCTGCCCTGGCAGAAAGATGCCCACCAGCTGAAAAGCCCATCACTCCAACCTTCCATGCTCCATAACCATAATCACCAGAGCTAGCTCTCACCATGCGAATAGCCCGCTGCACATCCTGAAATGCTCCCATCCGGTTTCCAGGCACCCTATATTGCAGAACAAAAACATGATAACCCAAAGCTCTCAGCCATTCTGCCACTTCATATCCTTCAAGATCAATTGCGAGAATACTGTATCCGCCACCCGGACAAATAACCATAGCTTTTCCGTTACAGGCCGATTGATCTGGCAAGTACACTTTTAATAGCGGTTTGGTCACTTGAGACAGACGAATAACGTTCCCACTATTGTTGTCACTAATTACGGCCTCTTGCTGTAAGTTTGACACACCCGGGATATTGTCTCCCCACAAAAGAACAGTCTCTGTCTGTCCAAAACAAAATCCAGTTGTAAATACCATTACAACAACAAAAATCAAACGGTCTACCATTTTTTTATCTTTTTTAAAGCTGAAAAGTTAAAAACAAATTATCAGCCTGACAAAGTTACCAGAGCTTTTTTGAGTTTCACATTATATTCTTATTCCTGTATATCCGACTTACAGGCAATCATATTCCGGCTTTTTTATATTTTTGTCTCAAATACAATAAATATGTATCTACTTGGAATCTTCGGCTCTATTGAACTCATAATAATTGCAGCTAGCATACTAGTCATTGTTATTCCTACTATTTTGCGAAAAATGCGTGGCACTCAGGATTATACTGAGAGGCTCGATCAAATGGAACGACTTGAGAGGATGTATCGTGACGAGAGTATCACTGAGCGGGAGTATAAGAGGCAGAAGAGAAAGATTATGAAGAAACGTTGACTCAAGTAAAGAAGGTGCTAATATGAAAATCAGAGCTATTATTTTTTCATTTCTATTTGTTACAGTACTTAATGTTGGTTCTTATGCACAGGATTTTCAGAAGGATGTAATTCAGACTATGGGTGGTGATCTGATTATTACCTTTATTGGTCATGGAACATTAATGTTTGAGTTTCAGGGTAAAGTTATTCATATTGATCCTTGGAGTCATTTGGCAGATTACACCAAACTTCCGAAAGCAGATGCGATTCTTTTAACCCATGACCATGGCGACCACCTTGATCCTGATGCCATTAATACAATAAGTAAAGAAGGCACAGAACTAGTTTTAACAGAGATCTGCTATAAGAAACTAAAAAAGGGGAAAATAATTCGAAACAATGAATATATTGGAGTAGTAGGTCTTCCGGTTGAAGCTGTTCCTGCCTATAACACCTTTGCACGACGAGGAAATGGGAAACCCTATCACCCTAAGGGAGAAGGAAACGGCTATATTATAACCTTTGGAGATACTAGAGTGTACATAGCTGGTGACACAGAATACTTTCCTGCGATGGAAAAAATGCAAATGATAAGTATCGCATTTCTTCCGATGAACCTACCATTCACTATGGCACCTACCATGGTGGCTATTTGTGCAAAAGCTATTAATCCTCAAATCCTTTATCCATATCACTTTGGCGATACAAAACCAGAGGAACTTGTTAAAATGCTTATGGGTACAAAAATTGATGTTCGCATCAGGTCGATGAAGTAGGCACTAAACCACAATTCGCCTTTTAGCAGGTAAACTATCTGGATATCAATCCCCTATGCAACGCACTGAAAAACCTCGACTTCGGTGGTAGTTGTTTTGTCTCAGTTTATCATTACCAAAAGTAAGAATTCTAAACCAGGCTAAAGTGGAGCTACCCTCAGTGGATGACCAGAAGTAGGCACTATTACCAAGAGCATAGAATCCACCACTATAGTGGCGATCGCCACCAGGAAGTGCATTAAAAGCACTGTGGTTATTACTACTTTGATCATTACCAACATCTCCAGAAAAAGAACTTGAACTCCAATCTGAAATAGATGCCATAGATTTACCAATATCATTCCCGCTATCCTCATAACCAAAGCCATTATCAGTCAGATAATCTGATAATACTGTCCATTCATCATCAGTAGGTAAATGCCAACCATTAGGACAAGCAGCTTTTGCCGCCTCCCAATTGTATAATGCACCATATTTATCGTAGTTGGCTGTGCTCTTTGCAGAAGAAACATCTGTTCCATTATAGCCATAAGTATAATAATGCTTTTCTGTATTAGATCCGATATTTGAGGGACTTACTTCAGGCAAATATGCCAAATTCTCAGCCATCCAAATCTGAGTTCCAATGATCACAGTATTGTATTCATTGCCATCCCTCGTATCAGTCAACAAAATGGGTTCAGGATGAAGTACAAAGGTAGAGAAATGATCTGTACTGAATATAACGTGTGAACCATCGGCTGCCACTGTAACAGGTACCGTTGTATGAGTGCCAGTTGCAGAATCATACAGAGCAAGAGTATAGCTAACAGCTGGACTAAAATCTCCATACCACTTTACCGTAATAGGACTTGTGAAGATCAATCCATCAGGAGTAAACTCAAAAGCTATAGTGTTTTCAACAGGAACGCCAGGAATAGTATAGTCACGATCGATAGTAACCGTAATCGTTTGATCTCCACCCAATGCCCCGGTTGGAACATCAACTATCATTCTATTATTAAATAATTGATAGGTTCCACCAGATGTTCCTGTCCTAAAACTTTCAAGCTCTGCGCCCGTATATGTGAAGCGTATGATTTGTACCCCGCCTGTTCCGGTAGCAACAGACAAATATCCATTTGAGCCATCCGTTTCGATAATCGATACATGATTCACCGAAGAATTGATCACCACATTTCCCATCGGTGTAGCTTGCATATTAACATCCAATTCAAAAACAGTAAGGCCACCACCACCATTAGCACTGTATAAACGATATCCTCCTATACATAATCCATTAGATACAAGATATTCTGGATCAATTCCACCTGAGTTTGTAGGACTCAGACTTGCAACAATAACGTTGTCAGCATTTCTTATTACGGCAATTCCTCCTTCATTCAAAGCTAGGAAAGAATAATCGTTAGCAACTTCTACGCTACTCTTTAAAATCGGGTTAGATTCACAGCCTGGTAGAATAATTTGTTCAGCATTGGCTGTTGCAAGGTTGTATAGATCTAGTCGAGCTGGTTCTGAACACACTTGGTATGCAATATCTCCATAATTATAAACCGATGTCAGATTAGCTTTATCCAAGAAGGCTATCGAACCGAGAGTGGCTCTATCTATAACATACAGTCCACCATTAGATCCTGATGTAGCAGAAAAATTAGCAGATCCTGTCTCATAATTTATTGAATTACCAGCATAGCCTTGTAAATCATGAACCTGTATGTTATCCAGATTATTATCAAAGTACATCAAGCAGGCGGGAGATGTAAGTCCTTCTGATGAATATCCAATAGTAGCGCCCACAATAAATACTTCATAGCTATCACCTGCATGGGGAATAGTTGTAATACAATTAATATCACTGGTAGGGAATTCAGCTGCTGCAAATGATGTAAGCTGGGTATTAACAGGGTCAAGGGTATAATTGTAAATATCAATAGCTCCACCATACTGATCTCCAGCAGTATTATAAGTCACATAAATCTTTGACCCATCAGTGTGGACATAACAAGCTTGAACAGGTAAACCGTTTACTACAGGAGGGGTAATAGTAGCCACAACAGAAAAAGTATAATCACCTGGAACTCCTTTAAATCCGCTTAGATTTTCAAAATTGAGATCCTTTTTGCTAAGGTCAATTCTTTCTTGCTGATCCTCTCTTTCAATACCTATTTGCTTGAATGGCTCTGGAAATTCTTTGGTGCATGCAGTACCAAGGTAAATTAGGACAAATAACCCAATAATAGCTTGATAAGGCTTCATGCTCGTGACATTTATAATTAGCCACTTAAGTTGAAGTTTACAATAATCACAAAATCAACTACTTAAAATGGCGTTAGTTCCGTATTAACACAAAGTTAAGGCTCACGAGACCAACACAAGTACTCATTAATGAGTAGTGTCTTGAGTATTTATTGAGTGGTTTTTATTCTAAAGAGAGGGTCTTGCGCATAGCGCGACTAATTGCTTTGTATTCGTAACCTGACATTTAGTCAAAATATTTCGTCTGTGTGTATCAACTGTATGCCTACTAATACTTAAAACACCAGCAATTTCTTTACTAGATTGGCCTTTAACCAATTCGTAAAGTATATTCTTCTCCTGGCTGGATAATGAATCTAATAATTCTTGTGGGATAGACGGATTGTGCAAATCTACATAACGTGAAACTGCACTAACAAATTCGGGATAATAGACAGGTTTCATCAGATAATCAATACCTCTATTCCTAATAGCCTCAATAGCATATTCAGAAAACCCAGTAACAAATATTACACCTGGATTTCTAGGAAAACCTTCTATCATTTTAAGCAAATCAAAACCCGAGCCATCCTGGAGCTCAACATCCAAAAATAGCAGATCAGGTTTCATTTTATTAATTTCAGAAATGGCCTCTGGTACACTTGAAGATGAACCAACAATTTTCAAATAGCTAATCTTATCGCATAAAGACTTCAAATGGTTAGCTGCATTTAGATCATCCTCTATAATGTACACTCTTATATTCTTCATTTGATAGGGATTTTTATAACAACCTGAGCTCCGATTTGATAGCCTTTCTCATTGCTCCTTATATTGATAGATTCAGATATTTGCTTTCCTGATAATTGGAAGTACAATTCAAGTATTTCTTTTTGAATATCCATTCCCTGTCCAAAAGGTATTGGTTCTGAACCAGGCATATCTACTTCCTCCCTTACACTGTTTTTAATCTCAATCTGAATAAAATCATGCAATAAGCTGACATCAACTTTTATATCTCCATGTCCATACGATGCAATACCGTACTTGATTGCATTTTCAACATGATTATACACAATTGTTTTCGGAATATGAGTTGATAAGCACTCTTGGTTATCGGCAGTAACTTCCCAGGACAATGTCAAAGGATAGCGAAAACTCTGCAGATGAAAAAAATGGTCTATTAGTGTTAATTCGTCCTTTAAAGATACTGTAGCATGATTTGACCAATCCATTTGAATAAAAAGGATGCGAGATAAGTGATAAATGTACTCATCAATAACATCGTGATCTTTATTCATTCTGATCATTCCAGAAATTGACGAAAAAGCATTTAGTGTAAGGTGGGGATTAAATTGCGAATTTATTGATCTCAATTGCAATGCAATATGTTGCTTTGAAAAATCATCAACTCGTTCCATTCTGTTTAGCTTATCGTGATCCTTAATAAAAATAAGAAAGAGATTTGTAATTACAGCAAAAGGTACTGATAATTGTATAAACCTGCAGCTTTTTTGTATGAATTATGGATCCTCCAGAAAAAAGGTGATTACAACACAAGAAAAAAGCCCTTCAAGCTTACGCTATCAGGGCTTCTCTTTGCTATTCTCGCGGTCACGACGAGACTCGAACTCG
>JAGLDP010000070.1 GCA_023145515.1 Bacteroidales bacterium | reverse complement strand
CGCGACCTCCGGCGTGACAGGCCAGCATTCTAACCAACTGAACTACATGACCGAGTTATAGTGAGTGCAAAAGTAATTATTTTTTTGAACTTGCAAATAAATTGTCATTTATTTTCTTTCCTCCATTCGTCTAATTCCTTGCTTTCTCTTAGCATGTCCTCTATTTTATCGATTTCAGGACTCTCTTCCAGTGCTTTCCAGTCGAAGTTCTCGTCAAATGGACTCAGTGCTTTTTGTGGATCAAATATTCTCAGATCTGGCGATACTGCCATAAATGGGGAATAATCAGGTTCAGACTGGAAGAAGTCAGCCAGATCAGTAGCACCTGTATCATACTGATTTAGAGTTGGTATATTTAGAATATTCCAGAAGGTTTTAAACAGACTTCCAAAGCTGTAGTGCGTGTGTGATACATAATTCTTTTTTGCATAGGGGGATATTACCAGTAATATGCTTCTGTGTGCATCCACATGATCTACTCCACCCTGAGCATCATCTTCAGTTATGACAATGGCCATATTCTTCCAATACGGAGTGTGTGACAAGAATTCCACCAGTCTGCCAATAGCCAGGTCATTATCCATCATATAACTCTCTCTAACAGGATATCCGGCTTCTGGGCGATTTCCAGCCCCATGATCATTAGGAACAATAATGGTCATCAATCCAGGAAGTTCTTCTTTACCTTCAGACCAACGATCATTGTATTCGCGAATAAACATATCTATTCTAAACTGATCAGGAATTGCCATATTATAAGTAGGATACAATCTGGATGTTCTACTATATATAGGTGCCGGCATTGGGTAATTAGCAATATGCCGTATACCTGAATATTTATACTCCTGTTTATATGAACCTGGTTCAAACATTGTACCGAAACCAAAATTGAACAGTGAAATCCCATGTCGTTCAAGATGATCCCACATAGAACCGGCCTCGTTGTAGTCTTCAGGATAAATTGCACCTGCAGCCCCTGTAAAACTCAGAGCACCAGGCGATTTCGAAGTAGATCGATATGATCGGTTACCTCCGTAATTAGCCGGTGTTGTTGCTTCAACCCATTCATTAGGATAAGTATTGGCCAACCAACGGTGTCCATCAGCTGAAACATCCGAATCCACATAAAAGTTATCCCCCATCCCGAAGTTTGCAGCTAGTGCCAGGTGGTTTGGAGTTATGGTGACATCTTTAATTATCTCTCCATATGGATTGTGTACATCAACATGCATCCCGTAGCGTGCAATCCCTGAATCACCCTTCCCTCCTGGCACCTGACCAAAAATCTCATCATATGTTCGATTCTCTTTTGAGACAAAAACTATATATTTTATCGGTGACTCCTTATGTCCGGCATAAAGCGGAATTGGATTAGTGCTTCTCCAGTCAAATACCGGATCATCAACCGCTTTTATATCAAAATTATTGCGCACTACATTTTTAGAGTATTCCTTCAACTGCCGGTCTGAGGGCACTGGTATCACCGACACACTGCCCTTCATAAGAGAACCAATATACGAGCCCTCAGGTCCCTTAACAAATGTTTTTCCGCCATTCGGACCACTACCGAATCCTTTGGCATTTGCAACTATCAGATTCTGTCCGTCAGGTGTCACTGCAAGTTTTGAAGGAAACCACCCGGCAGGTATATGCCCTATTAGTTCAAGTTTATCCAGATCAATTACACCTATAGCGTTGATTCCTGATTCAGCCACGTATAGCCGCTTTTGATCTGGCGAAACCGCAAGTCCGAATGGAATCATTCCTCTGAATTTATCCAGTCGTGAATCCAAAGGAAGATGAATCGTTGCAACAACGGTATCCACCCTAGGGTCAATTACTGAAATATTATCATTACTTCCATTACTAACAAACACGTATTTATCGGTTGCCACTAAGGAATTTGGACTTGCACCACCTACAGCAGGGATGTCCTCAACTAATTCCCCTACTAGTCTGCCTGTTTTAGTTTTTGCTACTACCAAAGGACCACCATCAACATTCAGATCAATAGTCCAAACTGAAAATGATTCGGGCACATTTGGATCTCCTAATCCTGGAATATCTATTGAATCATTATGAATTCCATCTCTGGCCTCGATACTGTTATATGCAAAAGCAGGATATTCAAGACTCGTCTGATCAATACTATCAGGATTAATACTTGCCACACGTGAATATTCAAACATTCCCACATTAGCCACATAAACACGGTTTTCATCAGGCGACAGGCAGATACCGAAGGGATACCTACCGGTAGGAACACGGCTCAATACTTTCTTTTCAATCAAATCTATCTCCAGCATAATAAAATTAATCTGGTCAACCACATATAGGCGATCCCCAGACTCGTTTATTTTCAAATCACCCAAGTACCCATGTGTATAATCTACCCCATTCACTTCATCTGCACAGTTAATATACCCCTTAGATTCACGCGTATCTAAATCAAATAAATAAATTCGATTTGCCTGTCCGCCAGCAGCATAAATAGTCTGATTATCAGGCGAAATAGCAATTCCCATAAAAACTGAAGCCAATACTCCCTTATCGGTTGAGTAGCCATCAGGGATTTGCGAAATTTCAGGATCACCAGTATGGATATCTTTTAGGATACTTACTGATAAAGGGCTGGTTCCTGAATTTGCTGTAATTGCAATAGTTCCATCATGACTTAATGCTAGTCCGAAGGGATGAGGTGCCACCCTATAACTTTTACCAGCTGGTTGAACGAGTCTCCCATTTGGGATTACTGTAATTCCGACAGTATCCATTTTAGTATACTCTTCACCTGCAGGAGCCTGAGCAACAAATAGTTTGTCAGTATTATTACTACAACTGGATAATATCAGAAAGACAGATAAGAGTAATATATTTCTATTCATGTTAATGCTATTTGCTTACCATATGAACTGTATGCTTACCCGAAAGCATTTCAAGTCTCCTATCCGGAGAAATACTTATCAATCTCTTTCCATCTATTATAACTTCTGTCAGAAAACCCTGAGGCATAATAAAAGTAGCAGAAGTATTAGGCGGAATTTCGAAATTTAGATCCAGAATATTATTCTGAAGATACCATTCCATAGTAATCAATCCATTAATGGAATGATAGCTACCTGAGGCAGACGTAAGGGAACCTCCAATCTTTGGAGCTAAAATAAAATGCCTCCAGCCGGGTGATTCTGAGTCGGGCTGGATACCTAATACATGTTTATACATCCATTCGCCTATCGACCCAAATGTGTAATGGTTAAATGAATTCATTCCCGCATTTTGAAATCCACGACCTTTCACATAAGCATCCCATCTTTCCCATATAGTTGTTGCTCCTTGCTCTATAGAGTACCCCCATGATGGCATTCGTGTACTCTCAGCCAATTGGCAGGCCAATTCGTGGTATCCCATTTCACTTAGTTCATCCATCATGCAGATAGTACTAATAAAACCTGTTGACATGCGGTTATCATACGCTTGCAGAGCCTGTACCAGTTTATGAGCCACTTCCATCCTAAGCTCTTCAGGCACCAGGTCAAAACTCAAAGCAATTGCATAGCCTGCTTGAGTTTCTCCAAGAATAGTACCATCTTCCTCAAGAAATTCGTTCTGAAACTTAAGAAGAGTTCTATTGGCCAGATCAGAATAGTAAGTATAGTCATCATCTCTACCAGTGATTTTAGCAGCTTCAGCCAACAATCTTGTTGAACGAATAAAAAATGCAGTATTAAAAACCGGACGAGGAATTTCGCCCCCGGTTGTAGGATAATCGTCGGATATTATTGTATTCCCATTTAACCAATCGTTGTAAGCATGACCGGTACCCTTTAGGTATATCAAATCTGGATTCAAACGATAAATCAGATCTATATATTTCTTCATAGAGGCGTAGTGATTCTCAATAATCCTAATATCTCCATAATTCTCATATATCCTGAAGGGGACAATAAGTCCGGCATCTGCCCAAGCCGGGGAGTTAAGAAATCTCGGTTCCCATGGCATTCCTCTGGGCGAAACATCTGAAAACTCACCAGTTTCAAACTGAGCATGCATAATATCAATTCCCCATTTGGTATAGAAGGCTGACATATCGTGATTAAAAATCCCTGTTTGGGCAAACACTTGTGCATCTCCCATCCAACCCATTCTTTCTGAGCGTTGCGGACAATCAGTTGGCACAGATACCTGATTCCCCCATTGAGTCCATCTGATATTTTCCCACAATTTATTCAGCATGGGATTTGAACAAGAAAAGGTGCCAGTTTCCGGTGTTGCTGATGCAATTACCTTACCCACAACTTGCTCAAGTTCAGGAGCTTTATTTAATCCTTCGATCTGAACAAACCTAAAGCCATGAAAAGTAAACAGCGGCTCTATTACATGTGTTTTATCATCCTTTAAAATGTATGTTTCAATTTGCGGTGCATTCCTGAGATTTTCACGGTATATGAAACCATCCTCCTTAAGCATCTCGCCATGTTTCAGAGTAATAGTATCACCAGGCTGACCTTGAATTTCTATTTGAAGCCAGCCGACCATATTTTGTCCCATATCAAGAATAAAGATCCCCTCCTCAGGCTCATCAACTTTAACCGGAGTCAACTCTCGTATCACCTCAACAGCTTGATCAATCTGCGCCTTCAGAATAGAGTAATCAGGTTTATCAACAGTAACCGGCATCCAGGCTGAATCATCGAATTCAGCATTTTGCCATCCCTCAAGCTCATAATTAAAATCGTAGGTAACTCCGATAAAAGTATCAGCTTCTCGGAAAGGACCATCAGGATAATACCTCCATGAATCATCGCTTAGAATTGTTTCTGTTGTACCATCCTCATACCAAACTTCCAGCTGTCCGATGAAACGAAGGTCTCTTCCATACCAGCCTCTCCATGGAAAATCCTTAAATCCAAAATCAATAGTTCCAAGCCTGCCGGCATACCAACCATCTGATACAATAACTGATATACAATTCTCATCACCTTGCTTTAGATCACCAATGCTATACACCTGATATTGAATTAGTTGCTCATAATCAGTCCAGCCTGGTGCTAAAACTTGATTTCCGATTTTCTCTCCATTCATCCAAACTTCATATACTCCTTTGGCAGAAGCAAAAAAGATAGCTTTTTGAACAGGCTTTTCTAACATGAACACCTTCCGCATCATAGGTGAAGGAGGTATTGAATAATCATTTTTATCAGCTTGGTTTTTTGGCATTCCAATCCAATTAGCTCTCCATGTTTGAGAATTTAGACCGGTATGAAACATTTCGGAATCACTCCATAGTCCTGGTTCATTTTTGTTACTCCATAACCTGACTTTCCAATAATAGCTTGTATTAGGTTTTAGGTCTAAGCCATTATAAATAATCTGATTAGTTTCAGAACTCTTTACCATACCCGATTCCCATGCATTACCACTGCCTTTCATAACAGCACTCTCATCAGCTCCTACGATAATTTCATAGGCAAACTGCTTGAAATCTGGCGTTTGCGAGATTATCTCCCAGCTTAAACGCGGTTGAGCATTATCTACAGCCAAAGGTTCTGTTAAATATTCACAGCGAAGATTTTCTGCGTAGAATTCACCCGAATGCTGGCAAGAAGTTTGAATACCAATAAGAGTTGCGAGAACAGCAATCAAACTGATCCTAAATAGAATTGTATTCATATTATTTAAAGTTTTAGCCTAAGTTCCAGCCCTCCCTATATTCTCTACTTACAAAACGATTAGCTTCTTCGTGGTTAGTCACGCGCATATTATCCCCATCCCACAGGAGCCTATGACCTGGTACCCGAATAGCGAGATTACCCATAAGAACCATTTCGGTAAGCGGACCAGAGTAATCGAAGTTAGAACATGCAGCTTCACCACCTTTACAAGCCTCTACCCAGTTCATCTCGTGAGAAGTTTCAATTCGTTTCAGTGTTTTAGGCAGATCCTTGTACTCCATAAATCTATCTTTAGGGAACATTTGTACATCTCCACCATATGTTGAGCACATAATGATTCCTTTAGTGCCAATAAACATAGAGCCTCCATCCAAAGGAATTTTAGCATTATCCAATGCAGCTGGCCATTCGGGTAAAATACCTCCATCATACCACTTCAGTTTTACCGGAGGCATATCTGCTCTAGCAGGAAATTTATATGTGATCATGGTTGCCCTGGGGTAAGTCTCTTGATTATCAAATCTCTTCCACATTTCCTGCACATCATAAGATCTGGAACCCTGCACCCAGATAGGGTATTTCAGTTTTAATGCACTAAATACCGGATCTAATATGTGACATCCCATATCTCCAAGTGCTCCAGCTCCAAAATCATACCAAGCTCTCCAATTGAATGGTAAATATTTTGAATTATATGGTCTTGTTGGAGCAGGACCTAACCATAGATCCCAATCCAAAGAATCAGGCACCTGTTGCACTTCTGATGGTCTGCCTATACCCTGAGGCCA
The DNA here is from genome assembly GCA_023145515.1 of Bacteroidales bacterium. Taxonomy (GTDB): domain Bacteria; phylum Bacteroidota; class Bacteroidia; order Bacteroidales; family UBA12481; genus JABHCC01. Next base: position 6,908 of record JAGLDP010000070.1, on the reverse strand, counting down.
AACCGGACGATTAGTCCAACTATGCACCTCGGTAACATCTCCTATTGCCCCGGCCCATATCCACTCTGATAACCTACGGGTTCCTTCACCAGATCTTCCCTGGTTACCCATTTGTGAAGCAATATTAAATTCACGAGCAGCTTCAGTTAATCGTCGTGCCTCAAAAACATTGTGAGTTAGTGGCTTTTGCACATAAACGTGTTTGCCACGACTAATTGCAGACATTGCAGCAACAGCGTGAACATGATCAGGAGTAGCCACGATGACAGCATCAATATTTTTTTGCTTATCCATCATTACCCTGAAGTCTTTAAACTGCTTTGCTTTTGGAAACTTTTTAAAAGTGTTTGCTGCACGATTAAAATCCACATCACAAAGAGCCACAATATTTTCAGAAGTCACTCGTCCAATATTCCCAGCTCCCATTCCTCCTGATCCAATGGCTGCAATATTTAGTTTATCACTTGGGGCAATATAGCCTTTGCCTCCCAATACATGGCGTGGTACCACCATAACACCAGCGGTTGCGATTCCTGTTCTGGCGAGAAAATCCCTGCGGGATACTGATTTTTTCATGATTAAGCATTTTTCTTTTCGGATTTTTAAAGATACATAGTTTTGGAGAAACCTAAAATTCCTCATCTTTGTTATAAAACATAGATCTTATGAAACGGATAATTCTTTCTGCATTGATTATAATCGGGCTATTTTTATGCAATAAGCCTTCATATAGCTCCTCACAGCTTGATTTAAGTGAACAAGCAACAATAAGCTTAATGACCTGTGGCTCTGGAGAATCGATGTATTCTATGTTCGGACACAGTGCTCTTTGGGTTCATGACCCGATTAACAGGATTGATAGAGTGTACAATTACGGCACTTTTGATTTTTCAGACCCAAACTTCTACTACTTATTTATCAGAGGAATAGCTAACTATAAGCTTTCGGTAACAAGTTCAGGAAGCTTCATGAACGAATATTTTGAAGAAAACAGAACTGTTGAGCAACAAGCTCTCAATCTCACTATCTCTGAAAAACAAACTCTTTTTGATGCACTTGAAGAAAATTACAAGCCAGAGAACAGGTACTATCGATATGACTTTCTCTTCTTGAATTGCTCATCGGTAATCCGAGATAAAGTTTTTGAATCACTATCAAGCACTTACAGATTGGATCAAACAAGCTATGATCAATCATTTAGAGACTTGCTACAACCCTACTTAACAAATAGTTGGATTAAATTGGGAATTAATTTATTACTCGGACCCAGGGCAGAGAGAAAAGCTTCAAATCAGGAAAGAATGTTTCTACCTGATCTTATGCACGAGCAATTTGAATTAGCGCATTTAGCAAATAAAGAATCCCTGGCACCTAATAGTCAGATGCTATACTTGTCAACAAATGCGACTGCTGGCAATTCTTCATCTGGACTATCACTGGCCTTTTTTGTCCTATTTGTTCTCATCGGAGTAATCACAAAAAAGAAATTCAATAACCATAGGTGGAATAATGGATTAGATTTCGTCATTTTTATGCTATCAGGATTGATTGGCTTACTGCTCAGCTTTATGTGGTTTTTTTCTGAGCATGAGGTTGTTCATCAAAACCTGAATCTGGTATGGGCATTCCCTTTGCATATCCTTATGGGGATAATGATCTGGATACCTGTTTTCAGATCAGGTATTCGACTATATAGCAAAGTATTCTTTGTTGCCAGTGTTATTTTTCTACTCCTGGCTTTACTTGGGGTTCAGGAAGTTCCAACAGCAGTTTTACTGTTTGCTGGCATTACCATGATTCGTCTTTTCCGTCTCGCGTTTTTCCCGAGTGTAATTCACCAGGTAAATCGCTAATAAGCTGATTAACAAAGGCTCCATACTTTTTTTACTTTAGGTGTGAAACATGCATTTCTGACCTCTTTTATCCGTTCAAAAAGCTCATCAATAATAAGAATCTTAGCATACGAATCCTCTCTGTAATATGAAAGATCAATAGCGGCAGAATTTTCAGGATCAGAGAAATCCAATCTTACAGGCATCTTCTTTCTGGCGAACCATCCGGCTGCTTCAAAATCCCATTTTGAGCTCCGATCCAATCGTAATGTCAGGTCACCCCATGCCTGAATTTCCTCTTCAGTCCAATATCTGATCCCCTCACGGAGCCTCAGACCAATTTTCAATTCATCCTGCATTTCCAGGCATAAACGAATTTCATGATTTCCAATTCGTCCAACTGGAAAAGAGATACCATAAAAACCAGGATCTCCATTTTCATGCTTTTTCATAAGCCTCTTCCATACTCCTTGCCGACTGGTTAGCTGACTAATAACCTCCCATTCGGGCTTGATACGTGATCTCTCCAGAACAGTTGTAATATCAAGCCAAAAACGTTTTTCTAACCTGATCCTTTCTTGTGTCGTTTTCATAATGTATTTTTAATTGTTTTATGGTACAAATGAAAAGCCGATGACCGTAATGTATTTACGGTCTTAATAATATAGATGCTTTTTTTGTGTCAGAATGGAAAAAAAAGTCAAATAAAATGGCATTAAATAAATATGCAACAATCCGTTATCGGGTTATTGATAGATTCTTAAGAAGTAGATCACATCCTTTTCCATCCAAGGAGAGATTACGACAAGCATGCGAAGAGGAACTTTATGGTTCAGGCACAGGAGAGAACATTTCTATATCAACTATAGAAAAAGATCTTTGGGCAATGAAGAATGAAGCCAGTCTTGGTTATGCGCCTATTGTGTATAGCAAGGCTGAAAATGGTTATTATTATTCTGACCCTGAATTCAGTTTAGATCTTCCCTTAACAGAAGAGGACATTGATCTAATTCGACTTGCCACAAGTACTCTCTCTCAATTTAAAGACAGTCAGATATTTAAGGATCTTGAGACTTCTGTTGAGAAGATACGTGGAAGACTAAAAGTTTACAAACAAATTGAATCAAAGGACAATAATCGACTTATTCGGTTTGAAACTGCTCCATTTTTCGCGGGTAGTGAATACCTGTCTGAGCTACTCGATGCGATAAAGGACCATCAAGAAGTTAAGATAAGTTATATTCCATTTACGGATGATACGATCAGAAATTATCATATTCGCCCATATTTTCTCCAGGAGCACAAAAACAGGTGGTACCTTATATGCTTTGAAAACGATACTGAAAAATACAGAACTCTTGGTTTAGATAGGATTCAGGAATTGATTATCCAGGATTCTCATTTTCATCAAGATCCAGAATTTGATCCTGAGGATTACTACAAATACAGCTTTGGGATAGGGATTTATTCAGGAAAGCCTGTTGAAGTTATTCTCTCTTTTGATTCAATACAAGGAAGATACATAAAGGCCCAACCCATTCATTCTACTCAGAAGATCATAAAGGAATCTGACAATCAACTGTTGATCCAGGTTAGTATTATTCCCTCCCCTGAGTTTATGATGAGACTAATGAGTTACGGGTCGTCAGTACAAGTAATTGAACCTGAATTAATCCGAAATAGTTTAATAGATTTATTAAAAGCAGCTCTTGAGAAATATGAATAGTATAGAATTAACTAATTCACATAAATCAAATCAGCTTTGGTATTAGTTAATCCTCCTGAATCCCTTACTTGCACTTTAATAATAAAGGTACCAGTTTCGCTAAATTGCTTGAAGATTGTTTTATCAGTTGTAAATTCTGTATCAAAAATATTGTCATTATTCCAGTCCCAACGAACCTCCAGCGCATCTGATACATCCTCAAGGTCTGTTGAACCTGAGGCATCAAATATAAACTTAGTATTAATGGTACCTGATTTTGGGTCAGCTGTGAAATATGCTGTAGGAGGAGTATTTGGATTAGCAACCTGGATTATCCTGCTAGATGTATTAGAGTAGCCGTCAGTATCAATTACCTCAAGGATAACCGAATAATTTCCGGCAGATGAAAACTGATGATTAATGTTCTTTATCGTTCTGTATTCAGTATCCCACACACCATCATTACTCCAATCCCACCTAACTTGCAAATCGTCAAGAATATCTTCAGCATCGCTACATTCAGAAGCATCGAAATAGAAAATTGTCTCAGTAGTTCCTGATTCAGGGTTAACAGTAAAAGATGCTTCAGGCTTTATATTTGCATCAGTTACGCTCAGAAGCTTAGTTGTGGAACCAGTTAAACCGTCAGAATCTCTGACTTCAAGTTTAACAACAAAATTACCTGAAACACCGTACACCCAAACAGCTGCCTTGGTTGTAGAATAATGAGTATCCCATTCGCCATCATTCTGAAAATCCCACCTCACCTCCAATAAAGCAAGAGGATCTTCAGCGTCATAGCATCCAGAAGCATCAAATGTAAAGAAGTCAGCCTGTCTTCCTGTTTCAGGACTAATACTAAAAGTTGCAATTGGAGCAGAAGATGTTTCGTGAACTATTATTGATTTTGAGGTAGTACTGCTTGCTCCATGACTATCTCTCACTTCAATTTTAATAGTATATGAACCTGAGAACAAATACAAGTGCTTAATAAGCTTAGTAGTTGAGAATGGTGTATCCCAAACATCATCTCCATCAAAATCCCATCTGACTTCAAGGCTTGATTGAGAATCCTCCAAATCATTTGATGCAGACGCGTTCAATTTAAACTCGGTATCTGTGTACCCGGTTGAAGGAGAAATGCTGAGTACGGCTATTGGAGGCTCATTTACAAGTTCACCAGATTCATCAAAAAGCAAAACAGACCCTGGTATAGAATAAAACGCCTGATTTGGCATATCTCTAAATAGTACTGAGCCAGAAACAATTTCTGATGCATAATTTATTGCACCTGTCATTTGCCAAAGGGGCCAATCTGCAATGGCACTAACAGATAACTCAAGAGTCTTCTCGACTTGAATATCAGATAACCCACAAAAAACGGGCATGCAAACAGTCTTGATAATCAGATTAATAAACCCTGATTCCAGGTAATTCCAACCCTCCAATTGCAACTCCTTGGATGTATAGTTATTATCAGATGTAATATCCCAGTATCCACTTGATTCAAAATCAGCCTTGAAATTCGATTCACCTGACAGGTCAAAATTGCAGCTAATTGAACCAGATCCAGGCATATGCCATTCAAATACCAGCCAGTCTTGCACTTCAAAATCAATTGGAAAACCTTGAATACCTCCCGGGAAAATTCTGGTACGTACCAGAATGCTATCTATTAGTTCTTCTCCATCAGATGCATAATAATTAAGGCCTCCGCGCATAGTCAGATTCTGGTTCCATTGAATTCTAGCATCACGTGTAATTGTTCCATTTTGCCATTCAGGAGTCAGATAAAAGAACACCTCTCCTTCAGCAATTTCATATATCTCAAGACTATCGATCCGTACAATCCCATCAACTAAAACTCCATTTTTTATTATCAATTCAGTATCGCGCAACACTAATGTATCTCCTTTGAGTATTACACTTGAATCTAGCACAGTTTGGAACTTATCTCCTGTAGATCGGAAAGTATCTCTATATGCAAAAAAATTATAAAAATCATTAAGAGGAGCCTGTTCAATTTCGAGCCCTGTCAATCCATTCTGGCTATTAAGACTAATCAGTTTCCCAAAAGCAGAAAAGCTCTTACTATTATAAATAATCAAATCGCCCTTAGAAGGAAGGGGATCTTGAGATAATTTTTCAAAATAGGCAAAAGCGCCAGTCTGCTCTGCAAATACCCAGCTTATTGAATCAAGGATTACAAGTCGATCAGATGCTACAATCTTCATTTCATCACCATTGCCCGCATCAGACTGTGACTCGATTCGTTCACAAGACCAAATAATCTGTCCACCTAACAGAATTAGCAGCACGAAGAATATATGTCTTATTCTTTTCATCAATCTATATGAATTCGAATTTGCCGTATCTGGTTATTTAATAAAATATCAGAGGTTGTTATCTCATTTTTAAGATTATTCAGTTTATCTTTTTCTGCAAAAATAAAATAGTTTCTTTCTTGCAAATTCACAAACATAACTCTGCCATTAGCATCTGAAATTTTCCATGCCTGGAGTGGATTTTCCTGCATAGCCCACTCCTCCTGAGTATCAAATAATGCAAGCAAAACCTCACCAACAGGATTATTGTATTGATCAATAACAATAAGCTCGAGAGCTGGAGGAGTATCTACCTTTATACAGCCCTGCAGATATGCCATCATAGCTATCAAACTTATGGTTCGTATACTACTTTTTATGACAAACTCAACTCTCATATTCGATTACTTATTTGTATCATATTTCCCAAGAATGTAGCTAAAACCAACTTTCAACCCAGCAAAACGAACAAAATTTCTACTATCCGGATCCATCCAAAGAGGATTATGCTGCCCTGCGTATTTGTTAGTATAAAAACTCTGATCAGAGTTTTTATCTATTGGACTTAATCCTGTCATCACATTAGCTCCTGCTTGCACAATAATATGCCTAGAAAGCTTAATACTAATACCTGCATCAACTTCTGCCCCAATAAAAAAGGATGACAAGTCAGACTCCCAATTAGAATCAGAAATTACCGGTCCTACTTCCCTACCTAATTGAGTTTGAATAGCTGAGCTCTCAAAATCTTCCCAAAATCGATATGACAAAATCAGTCCAACATTTGTATACCAGCCAATCCTTTCAGATGATTGAGTTTTAAATAAGGCTGTAACAGGCCAATTAATCTGATACAAGTTGGTATTGAACTTAACATCTGAAAGATGAGGGTCTTTACCAAAAAACGAGTCTAGCTTATCCAACTTCACTTGGCTTTGGTATTGATGCATTTCAACGCCAGTTCCAATTCCAAATCCTGGTTTCAACCAATACTTATAATATGCTCCCACCCCACTCGAGAAACTCAAAGGTTGATTAATTCTATCC
>JAGLDP010000007.1 GCA_023145515.1 Bacteroidales bacterium | reverse complement strand
TTATTCTCGTTGTGGGATACATTTCGGGCAACTCACCCGCTTTTTACTATCATGGAAAAGGATCGAACCAATGACTTCATACAGACCTTTATTCACCAATATGAACAGGGAGGTATACTTCCTGTATGGGAATTGTCGGCCAATGAAACCGGAACAATGATTGGTTATCATGCTGTATCGGTTATTGCTGATGCTTTCATTAAAGGCATTAGGGATTATGACGTGGAAAAAGCCTTTAAAGCAAGCAAGAATAGTGCTGAGCAAGATGTGCGTGGGTTAAGATCCTATAAGTCATTGGGTTATGTTTCTTCGTCAGAAGAGAGTGAGTCAGTCTCTAAGACTCTGGAATATGCGTATGATGACTGGTGTATTGCACAGATGGCGAGGGAGTTGGGTAGAACTGATGATTATGAGCATTACCTAAAAAGAGGATTAAGCTATATGAACCTATTTGATCCTCAATCGGGATTTATGCGGGCAAGAACAAACTCATTGTGGTTTTCTCCTTTCGATCCCAAAGAGGTAAATTTCAATTATACCGAAGCAAACGCATGGCAGTATAGTTTTTTTGTGCCACAGGATGTTTCAGGACTGATGAAACTAATTGGAGGGGAGGATCGATTTGTTGAAAAATTGGATTCATTATTCAATGAATCTTCTGAAACAACCGGGCGAGTACAAGCCGATATTACAGGATTAATTGGTCAGTATGCTCATGGAAATGAGCCAAGCCATCATATGGCATATTTATATACTTATGCTGGCGAGACATGGAAAACTCAGTATTATGTTGATCAGATTCTAAACCGTTTCTATTCTGATGCTCCTGATGGTTTATGTGGGAATGAGGATTGCGGACAAATGTCTGCCTGGTATATTTTTAGTGCTCTTGGTTTCTATCCCGTTACTCCGGGTTCACCTGATTATGTTTTAGGTGCCCCTCTTATGAAGGATGTGACACTGAGTTTGGAAAATGGCAAGACCTTCAGAATTTTAGCTCCTGCAAGGAGCGCTGAGAATGTTTATGTAATGGGGCTTAGACTGAATGGAGAGTCCTTTAAACGAGCATTTATAACTCATTCTGAAATTATGGCAGGAGGGATTCTGGAATTTGATATGGGTCCAAAACCAAATCAGTTTAAAGCATTGACTCCTGACTACAGACCTATTTCTGAGATTACAGATGAATCAATTTTACCAGTGCCTTATGTTAAGAACGGTCAGCAAACATTTTCTGATAGGATGGATGTGAGCTTGATTTGTATTGATACAACTGCTGATATTTATTATGAGTCAGTAAATCTCGCACTTCCCGGATATGGCAATTTCAGGAAGTATACCAGACCAATACGATTGACTAATAGCCGTAAAATCAGGTATTATGCCAGAAAAGACAGTCTTTATAGCCCGATATCTGAAGTGCTATTCTATAAACTATCAAGCAGTAGAAAGATTACCTCATTGACTCCATATACAAATCAGTATTCAGCTGGCGGACAAAATGCGCTGATTGATATGGTTCGAGGTGCCAGAGATTTTAGAACAGGTGGTTGGCAGGGGTTTGAAGGGATTGATTTGCTTGTAGAGGTAGATTTGGGCTTCAATCAAACTATTCATCGATTAGGACTAAATTGTTTTCAAGATCAGTCGAGTTGGATCTTTATGCCAGTTGAGGTAGTGTATGAGATTTCGATGAATGGAGTTGACTGGCAGGAGATTGCCAGAGTTGAAAATGATGTTGATGCAGATCTTCAAGGTGCATTTATTAAGGAATTCCGCACTGATGTTTGGAGAACTGCCCGATATATAAGGGTGAGTGCCAAATCTATTGGTACTTGTCCGGAATGGCATCTAAATGCCGGAAGCAAAGCCTGGCTATTTGCCGATGAATTAATTATTGAATAGTTTATACTGGAGCAAGAAGAAATTAAATAGCAATACTATGGATCGTTCCTTTTTTATAAAGAGCATTGCTGCATTGAGTGCTGCCGGACTAAGTGCGCCGGGAATGACTGCAAGAAGTGTTGGTTATAATAGTGTTCAGGATGCGTTTACAGGTGCAGGACAAGAGGATTGGGATTATTTAAGAAAGCACTTTAGTTTGCCTGAGGATTATCGTTATTTCAACACTGCTGGCATAGGTGCTGTACCGATTAGTGTGCGGGAGCAGGTAGCAAGGTATTGGGATGATACTGAAATTCACCCTAAGCCTGGCCATAATCATAAAGCTTGGCAGTCTGTTAAGCTTGCAGTATCTGATTCCATTGGAGGTAAACCTTCTAATATTGCACTAACTAATTCTGCGACAGAAGGAATTAATATTATTCTAAACGGCTTTCCATGGAAGGCAGGGGATGAGATTATATGCTCAACCCATGAGCACCCGGCATTACACGCACCATTAATCAATATTTCACAACAAAAAGGTGTTAAGCTTAGGATCTTTGAACCTGATTTGGTAGATGGCTTAAATAATATTTCAAGGATATTTAATCTGGCTTCCCCAAAAACCAGATTAATATTTGTGAGTATTGTAACGTGTACAACCGGACAAAGACTGCCGATTGAGGAAATTGTGGATGAAGCTCATAGGAGGGGAATATTGGTTGCTATAGATGGTGCTCAATGTACAGGAAGCAGAGCATTGGACATTGCAGATTGGGATGTGGATTTTTATGCTTCTGGTGGACAAAAATGGCTTCTTGGTCCGAAAAGAACAGGATTATTATATCTGAAGGAGGAACACCTGGATTTGATCAGGCCCACAACTGTTGGTGCTTATTCTGAGCAGGGGTATGATGTTTTCAAAAATGAAATTGCATGGGCTTCTGATGCTACACGGTATGAGTATGCCACACAAAATGATTCATTGTTTAGTGGCTTGAAGAAATCAATAAGCTTTCTCTCTGAATTAGGATTTGACAATATTCGTAGCCATAATGAGGAGCTTGCCGAAAAGCTGTATCAAGGATTGTCAGAAAATGAAGACGTGTATCTCATTTCTCCTGAACAAAGGGAATTCAGAACCTCAATAATTAGTTTCGGGTTGAGCTCAATGAATTATCTCGACCTTGCTAAGAAGCTTGGTATAGCAGGATTCAGAGTTCGAGTGGTGTTTGAAGCCGGTTTACAAGCCGTTAGGGTTTCAATCCATATATATAATTCAGATGAAGAGATAGATGCCCTAATAGAAGCTGTTAATTATCTGAGTGCCTGACTTAAGCTATTCAAACGTTTCCCATTCTCATAGGCAACAATAAATGCTGTCCAAATCTTAGATCTTTTAATGAAAGTATCACGATACTTAGCGGCTTCATTATAGGTAGCAAAAGAGCCAACAGTATACTTGTATAAGCCATTGTGATAGTCTTCAGTAACTGGCTCTGTAATATTGTAACGACGAATAATTCTTTGTCCTTCTGATTGAACCCTGAAAGCTGCACACTGAATTCTGAATTCAACACCTTGCTTGGCCTGATGCTTGAAAATCGCCACACTTGTGCCTCTTTCTTTATTTGCAGCAATCTGAGTTTCTTTTTCAAGAGTCTTTTCTGTGTTGTCTGTACCATATTTACGGAGAAGATCTTCGATTTGAAGCTCCAGGTCTTTTTCCTTTTCTAACTGAGTGATGTTTTGCTTGGTTTCATCACTAACACTTTCAGTATCATCTCCCAATAACTTGAGAATCTTGGCATCCATTTCTGATTCAATGATGTTGTCAACAAAAATATAGTTAGCAAACTGAATCAGAATTGGCTCATCTTGCTCTTTGTATTCAAAACTTCCATTAATAGTTTGTGAATCGTGCACCATTTCGTCTGGTCTTACTAAGTAGGAGTATGTTATAATGGAGTCTTTGGGCATATTATCCCATATAAGCCTGACCTTCTGATTAATAAATGAGAAATTTGAATGTCCTAGTTCAGATTCTAAAGCCGTAAAACCAGCAGGATATATTTGAGTTAGAATTGCGGGACCTTCATAATCACTTTTATTAATTCTTAGCTTGACTTCGAAGGCTTTTCCTGATACTGGTTTTTCAGGAATTATTGATTCGACAAAAATATTTGTAATCGGCCCGGTTATCTGTTTTGTTGCTGGATCTTCAATTATTGGATTCTCAGCTTCAATGTTGCTATTTCTTCTGTTGCGGGTCTTTGTTGGTTGTTTTGTTTTTCTGGCTTTTCTTGAATCAGAATTAGTAGCTGGTGCAATAAGATTAATTGGTTCATCAGACTGTGTACGTCCAAATCTGAACTTTAAGCCAATTTGGGTAAAGCCAAAGATGTCATTTCTGGCAGTGCTTCCCCCTAGCGCATCCAAAATGTCAGTATTTGTAATGCTAAATGATTGATCTAATTCTATAACAAGCCTATCAGTTAAATGATATTCTAGTCCAGCCGCTAAAGGAATCGAGAGTGCATTTTTCTTTGCTGTTTTTGTTGATCCGTCTGTTGCAAATCCATATGCTGGTAAGAATATCGTATTAGTATTCTGATCTCGCATCACTGCTCTGAAACCAATTATCCCCAATCCTCCGCGAAGATAAGGATGTAGTTTGCCAGCATAAGCCGAATTGAATAGAGATATAGGCTTAATTTTGGCTGATAAACTAAATTCCTGAACTGTACCTTCAAAGATTCGTGAAAGAGTTGGATTGTGAGAGTATAAATTTCCGCCTAAAAGTTGGAACTGGATACCTAAAGCGGGAGTAAACATCTTCTCAAAGCCTGTAGCGTACCCTGCTTGTTTTGTAATATACAACAGTTTTGGACCACTCATTTCACCGTAAAATGTTGTTAGTCCAGCTCCAGCCTTAATCGAAAATCCATCAAAAAAAGCAGGTGATTGAGCCTTTACTTGGTTCATACTCAGACCGATAAGAGTCAGGACGATTACTGCTAAAGAAAACAATTTTCTTTTCATATGGTTGTTTTATTACAACGAGAACAAGTAGATAAACTAACTCCAACCTACTATTTATCAATTAAAAGTACAAATTCACCCACGATTATGCTGTGTTGACAGTTCCATAAACGAACACTTTTTTAAACTTTTTTATCAACATAGGTGTTTTTGCAAATATACGCATCGTAATTAATATATTAATGAGATGATTTGCAGGCTGACTATCATTGTCTAATTTTGCAATTAAATTTTTTTTAGTGAAGATAAAAATAGCAAACCTTAACGCTCGTGAAAAGCAGACTTTTCGCCTTCATTTGATTTATTCTTTTGTTGAAGGGATAATTATGGGAGTGTTGGCAATGAATGAGTTTGTTCTTATAAAGAGCTTACAGGGAAGTAATTATCAGATTGGCGTACTCTTTCAGCTTTCCGTAGTGCTTATGGTTCTGTCGATCGTTTTTAATGAGTGGATTAAAAGAACCCAAAAGAAGGTATTACTGATTCGTTTAGTTGGTGTTGCTACCAGATTGCCACTTCTGGTATTTCTGTTTTTTCCCCGAAGTCTTGAAGGAATCAATGAAGCACCTGGATTTCAGATATTATTTTTGCTCATTTTTCTGGTTTTCTATTTGTCAACGCCTGTACTTTTACCAACAATAAATCTTTTTCTTAAGAAAAACTACAGACACGATAATTTTGGTCCCTTATATGCATATTCAACTACTCTAAATAAAGTAGTTATGCTGGTTAGTACATTTGCCTTTGGCTGGCTACTTGATAAGGACCCTTATTGTTTTACTTATGTCTACCCGGCATTGGCTGTGCTGGGTATGGTTTCGATTGTGCTTTTTACCAGAATCCCCTTTACTTCTTCCGAGGTAATAGTTAAGACAGGTATCATTGAGTCATTGAAGAGTTCTGTTGTTAGTATTTGGAGCATTATAAAAGGCGATAAACCATATCGGGATTTTGAAATTGGGTTTATGCTATATGGATTTGCCTGGATGACTACCATCGCGGTTATTACAATATTTTTCGATAAGGCCTTGCATTTGAATTATTCTTCCGTAGCCTTTTATAAAACTTCATATAATCTGATTGCTATTCTTATTCTGCCATTCTTTGGCAGGCTGATAAATAAGATAGACCCCAGAAAGTTTGGGGTAGTGACATTTGCATCCTTGTTGTTGTATTTATTCTTTTTGGCTTTAACTGAATACTTTCCCCAACATGTTGAAGTATTTGGAATAAAGATTTACTTCATGCTAATTCCAGCATTCTTATCACATGCGGTTTTTGCTGCTACGATGAGCTTGCTATGGTTTATTGGGTCTGCCTATTTTTCTAAAGACGATAATGCAGCAAATTATCAATCTGTTCATTTAACACTAACAGGAGTACGTGGATTATTTGCTCCATTATTGGGAGTATTCTTTTTTGAAGCTCTTGGTTTTTCCTGGACATTCGGCATTGCAATTTTGTCTCTGGCAATTGCAATTATTTTAATGTTTTGGAGCATTAAAAATAGGACGATACGTTCGAAATAGCGAGTTTTTTGTACATTCAACTTTTCAAAAATACATACATAATATGAAAAAGAGTATTCTGCTATTAAGTCTGTTGGCTTCATTTTGTCTTGTAAATGGCCAGGTTGACAAATCTGATTGGGAAGCTGGTTATCCTGAAGGATGTACTAGTATTACAGCTGGAAAACTGGCAACAGCAGACGGTTCTGTCATTACATCTCATACTGATGATAGTCATAGAACCCGCTCATGGATGGATATTATTCCGGCAAAAACCTATCCCAGAAACGCTGTGTCGGGTATGTATAAGCGAATAGCTGATGATAGTCATGTTATGCCAACATACCGACATGATAAAATTGGTGAAATTCCACAAGTAAGGAAGACATTTGGCTTTGTTAATACCGCGTATCCTTGCATGAATGAATATCAACTTGGAATTGGCGAGTCAACTTTTGGAGGACGACCTGAACTTCAATCAGATGAGTGTCTTATTGATTGCCAGAGGCTTATTCAGCTGATGCTGGAAAGAACAAAAACTGCAAGGGGAGCTATTGAGCTAGCTGGTGAGCTTTTGAAACAATATGGATGGAATGATGCAGGAGAATGTCTAACAATCGCTGATCCGAATGAAGTGTGGCATTTCGAAGTTGTTGGTCCGGGAAAAGGCAAAGTTGGAGCAGTTTGGGTAGCACAGAGAGTTCCTGATGATCATATTTCAGTAAATGCAAACGCCAGCACGATAAAAGAGGTTGATTTGAGTGATAAGGATTACTTTTTAGCTTCTGATAACCTATATTCTGTTGCTAAAGAAAACGGATGGTGGAATAGCGATGAGTCATTCCGGTTTTGCTACGCCTATGCACCTGAAAGCAGAACATCAATTGCTGCGCGTCGCCGCGAATGGAGAGTGTTTGATTTATTGGCTCCTTCGTTGAAATTAGATCCATATGCTGAGAATTATCCTTTCTCTGTGAAACCTGATGAGAAAGTCAGTTTAAGTGAACTGGTAACTGTATTCCAGGATTATTACGAAGGAACAGATTTTAATTTTGTTAAGGATATTACCGTTACTGATGAAGATGGGAAAACCATAATCTCTCCTGTTGCTAATCCTTTTATGCCTTATGATATGAATAAGGCCTTCAGGATAAACGGTGGATGGGGTTGGCGAGGAGAACGTACTATTGCTCGTTGGTATACAATGTATGCAACCATCATTCAATGCAGATCATGGTTACCCGATGAAATAGGAGGTGTAGTTTGGCTGGCTCAGGATAATGTAGCAACATCTGTCTATATTCCGGTATTTGCCGGAACAACAGACTTGCCTGATTCCTATAAGACTCCTGGAAGACCAGGTGGGTATACTCATGAGTCGGCTTGGTGGGCATTCAATCGTTTAGGAACTCTTACCGCCCAAAGGTGGGGTGATATGCGTAATGATGTGGAAGGTGTTTGGAAGCCTTTGCAGAGCGATATTTTTAAGGAAACAGCCGAATTGGAAGCCAGAGTTCTGAAAATGAATAATCTTGCTGATAAAAAAAATCTTCTGACAAGCCATACTATGAAATGGGGAAATCAAGTGGTGAATAAGGCATGGAAATTAGGAGATTTGCTTTGGACTTTATACGATGAGAAATTCTAAAAGCCAATTGGAATTGAACCAATTAGCTTAATAGTTGTATACCTTGCTGAATGCTATACTCTTTCAGTGTTACTTTGGCTAAATGAATGCAATAAAATATTCAATAAAGAATCTCGAGCGACTTACAGGAATAAAAGCACATACAATTCGTATGTGGGAAAAGCGATACGGAATCATTAAGCCAGAAAGAACAGAGACTAATATCCGTTTTTATAACGATGCTGATCTTCAGAAGTTGTTGAATATTAGTATTCTGAATAAGAATGGTCATAAGATTTCACATATATCAGCAATGGCTTCAGAGGAGATTGTATTGGCAGTTTCCGGTTTGTCAGCCAGTAATGAGATAGTTGATGCAGACATCAATAGCATGATTGTAGCCGCACTTGATTTGCAGGAGGAGCAGTTTGAAGTGGTGCTGAATTCTTGTCTTATTAAACTTGGATTTGAAAGGACTTTTTGTGATGTGATTTTTCCTCTATTGGAAAAATTGGGCATCATGTGGCAAATAGGTAGAATTAGCGCTTGTCAAGAGCGTTTTATTACAAACCTGATCAGGCAAAAACTATTAGTGGCTATAGATGGAATTACTGGTGCTGGTGTTGATCTTAAAGGTACTTTCTTGATGCTTATGCCTATTGGTCATGATAAAGACATAGGTCTGCTGTTTGCGAATTACCTCGCCCGTAAGAATGGTTATAAAGTGGTATACCTGGGATCTTCGGTTCCTATTGAGCATTTAAGAAGCTTGGATGTACCCGAAAGATTCTCGCAACTATTTATTTCCCTTAGTCTTCCAGTTTCTTTGCCTGAGATATCATCTTACCTAAAGCAATTGCGAGAGGTCTTTCCAAAACAAGCTATCCATATCGCTAACCCTTTTGGAGTCGATTATTCATGTACTGATGATAACGCTACACTCTATCTTGATTATCTTTCATTTATCAAGCTTATCTCTTCCTGAACTTGTTTATTTTCTATTTAGATTAACTTGAGTTAATGTCTTGTTCAATAGGCGTATAGCTAGGATGTCTATTTTGATCAAACTCATAACAGTTCATGATACAGGTGAAAAGGTTAAACAAAACTTGTTTGAGTTAATAGCTCTTGATATATTTGTTCAAGAAAATAAAGCTTAAAGTTTAACAAAAGTTTGAACAAATGACAGCAATTGAATTTAATTATCAGCTTCTTAGTCTAGAAACTAAGCTTAAATATTTTGCTCATAGTTTGACAATGGATCCAGAATCAGCCAAAGACCTATTGCAGGATACTATGTTTAAAGCCTTGTCGAACCGAGACAAGTTTCAAGGAGATAAAAACCTGAAGGCGTGGGTATTTACGATAATGAAAAATACATTCATAAACAATTACCGCCGAACTATCAGATCGAATACAATCATCGACACTACTGATAATTTATATTATCTCAATCTAAGTCATGAATCAGGATTTTCTAGTCCTGAATCCAGACAAAGTGAGCAGGAGATTCAGAAAGCTATAAATGATTTGCCTGACGACTATAAAGTACCTTTTGTTATGCATACTACTGGTTATAAGTATAAGGAAATTGCGGAGTATTTGGAACAACCTTTGGGTTCAGTTAAAAGTAGAATTTTCTTTGCCCGGAGAAAGCTAATGGCTAAGCTTGAGGATTATCGATAAAAAAAATCGTTTATTCGGGATGTTTTTTTAAACCTTTTGTTACTTTTCGGATCAAAAGGATAACTAAAACAATTATTTATTATGAAATCAAATGCACTAAAAATTCTATTGTCAGTAATGATAATTTTGGCTCCAATGGTTGGCATGGCACAAAACCGTAGTAATATGGAAGGTATGCAGGAGCGTATGAAGAAGCAGCGTGATATTCTGAAAAAGGATCTTAAGCTTTCTAAAAAGCAAAAAGCTGATTTTGATAAGGTTTATAAAGCGTATGATGCTAAGAGAGAGAAGTTATTTACTGAACTCAGAACAGCAGGGAATCGTGAAGGTATGCGAGAAAAGATGACTGAGATGCGTGGTGGCCTGAATAAAGAACTGAAGAAAGTAATGAGCGACAAGCAGTATAAAAAGTTCTTAGCTATTGAAAAGAAAAAGAGTGAACTACGGGGCCAGCGCGGACAGGGTAGAGATGGACGAGGCGGTGGCGGTGGACGATAGTTACTACCTGTTATGTGTCATGAATTAATTCTCTTTGATCTGTATTTTTCCAAGGATTAGTTTTGAGTTAATTTTTATAGAAACTGAATATGTACCCGCTTTTGGAAATATGATTTCTGGAAGCGGGTAATTTGTTTGATCCGGAATGATTTCAATAATAAGATCCCAAACAATTTGATTTAGTCCTTTGTTACCTTGTATTGTGATTGAATATACTTCGTTACCCTTTGCGTCTGTGAGTGAAATATCTGTTGAGCCGGATTTAGGAGTGAACCAAGAAATGACCAGGGGTTGTCCGGAGTTTAGATCCCAATCATTGTTGTAATCCCGACTTCCGGGCAGTTGTCCTGATATGCTTCCAAGAAATTGATTCTCTTCAGGATGTCCTGATTGAGTGAATAGTCGCAAAGGCTGAATGTGGCAATAGAAAAGTCCTTGTCCGTGTGTAGCTCCTAGTAAAAACTCATTACCACCCATCCATTTCAATTTCTGAATAGAAGCACTTGGTAGCTTATAACTAATTGATTGCCAAGAGACACCCCTGTTTTGAGTGCAGAATACACCAGCATCCGTACCTATGAACAGAAGGTTCTGAATCAAAGGATCCTCTGTAATGCAATTGACAGGAATCTGAGGTAGATTTGACATAATCATTTTCCATTTGTGTCCGTAATCATCAGACATATAGATATATGGAGACTGATCATCATCATTAATTCCTTTAGCAACAAGGTAAACTCGTGAGTTCACATGCTTGGAAGGAAATATGCAAACAATTTTTTTATCTGGAATTCCGTCAGATACTTCAAACCATTTTGTGCCATCATTACGGCTAATCCAAACAGCTCCTTTTTCGGTTCCAGCATAAATAATTCCAGCCTGAACTGGCGATTCTGCAATTACAGTTATTGAGCGACTCCTTTTGGATTTTGATTTAGGAAAAGTGAGGTCATGACTGACTCTGAACCAGCTAGTGCCTTTATCGATTGATTTATAGACCTTATTTGCAGCATAATACAGAGTCTGCTTGTTGTGAACCGATATGAAGTATGGAGTGAACCAGCTGTTCCTCAAGGGTTTCTCGTCTTTGTCTGCTCGGGGTTTAATGAGAGTGTTTATTCCGCTTTCCAGGTTCTTCCTGTTAATATATCCGTTTTGCGATTCCCAATAAACAATATTTGAATCACTTGGATCTGGAATACTTGTAAATCCATCTCCTCCTGACCATGGATCTAACCAGACATAATCCCAGCTATTTGCAGAGCCGTCAAAATCAAAGGGATTGATGTTTCCCATGATATTGCTATTATCCTGAGTCCCTCCAAATACTTTGACAGGAGACTCATCCTTAACAAATATGTCGTAAAACTCACCGGTAGGAATAGTATTCAGGTGCAACCATGACTGTCCTTGATTTGCGCTGGTATATACTCCTCCGTCATTTCCCAGTACCCAAAAATCCTGTTGTCCGGGTATTACTAATAAATCATGTTGATCGAGGTGCAAACTTGTGGATTTATTGGGTGTTAAGTGAGAAATACTCCCTGATACCTTTTCAAACGTTTTCCCGCCATCTGTTGAATGCATTAAGTGTATTCCAAGAATAAAAACTTCATCAGGTTTACTAGGATGAATAACAATATCACCAAATGCCCAACCAAACCCACCATAATTATCAAGTTTGTCATGATGAGTTTTTTTCCAGTTTTCACCATAATCATCTGAACGATAGATTTCTGCACCGATCTGCTGTTTGTTGGTTTTGCTTCTTGGGTTTCTATTGTCAGCAATGGCATATAGAGTTTCTGGCCATGATTGACTCATTGTGATAGCTATACGCCCTGTTTTATCGCTACCTTCAAGTGGGAGCTTTAATATTGTCCAGCTTTTTCCAAGATCAACAGATTTGTGTATTTGAGATTTTACTCCATCAAGAATTTGCCAGCTTGCGGCATAAAGGATTTCATTGTTGGAATCCCATACTACATCAGAAATCCCGACAGAATCAGAGATATACAGAATTTGCTGCCAGTTGTCGCCACCATTATCTGTATAGTACAATCCTCTCTGCTTATTCTTCGACCAGAAATGTCCTATTACTGCTGCGAAAACACGATTTGGATTTATTGGGTCAATAATGACACGACCAATATGATGACTATCATTAAGTCCTTTATTTATCCATGTTTCTCCTCCATCGTCAGATTTATAAATACCTGCTCCGGTATAGCAGAAGCCTCTGCTTGCGCGAAGTTGTTCGCCAGTGCCCAGCCATAGGATATCGGAATTTTGAGACGAAATGGCGAGGTCACCAATTGAAAAGCTAGCCTGATTTTTAAAAATATTTTTCCAAGATAATCCCTGATCCTGAGTTTTCCAGAGACTTCCTGATCCAAAACCAACATAGATTGTTCCTCTACTATTCACAGGAATCTCAATAGTTTCGACCCGACTCCCCATAAAAGAAGGTCCAATGGACTTCCATATTATTCCATTAAATATGGATTTCTCTTCCATTTTCTGATGCAAATCCCAATTTTCCGAAATGGTTTGTCCGAAAAGCTGACCAGAAGTATTCAGACTTAGAATTATTAGGAAAAAGAATAGTAGTCTTGATTTCTTCATGCAAGTATGAACACTGGATAAAAAGATTGATCAATAGTTATTTTCTGAGAGCTTCTATTTCTTCTATTGTTTTTGGTTTTCTTTTGCCCAAAACCCTGTATCCATCTGGAGTGATCAGAACATCTTCCTCATTTCTGATTCCACTAAATGATTTGAATTTCTCAACTTCATTGAAATTGATAAAATCTGTGCACTTATTTTCGCTTCTCCAGAGATCGATTAGCTCAGGAATGAAATATACACCAGGTTCTATTGTGGCCACAAATCCAGGTTCTAATGGTCGAGCAAGACGCAAAGATTTAAGTCCGAATACTGTACTTTTAGGTTCACCATCATATCCAACATAAACCTCGCCAAGATCCTCCATATCATGCACATCCATTCCCATCATGTGACCAGTGCCACAAGGAAAGAACATTGCATGAGCTCCGGCCTGAACGGCCTCGTCGGGGTCGCCTTTCATTAATCCAAGTTCTGAAAGACCAACAACAGTTTCTCTGCATGCAGCCAGGTGAACATCTCTAAATGGAACTCCTGGGGCCAGTTTTGCCAGGGCAGATTCATGAGCTCTTAGAGTTACCTCATAAATTTGTTTCTGAATGGGAGTAAAATGATGATCAACCGGGAATGTACTTGATAAATCACCTGAGTAATTCAGATCTGTTTCTGCACCACAATCACAAAGCACCATATCTCCTGACTTCAAAGTATTACCATGATAATGATTATGCAGTGTTTGTCCGTTAATCGTCATGATGATAGGAAAGGAGATTTGTCCGCCCGCTGCCACTGCAACTTGTTGAGCTGCTGCTGCGAGCTCAGATTCTTTCATGCCAGCCCGGGCAAGTTTTATTGCAGCAACGTGCATGTCAACGGAAATGTCAACAGCCTTTTCAATTTCAATAATTTCTTCAGTACTCTTGTGGTTACGCAGGTTAACCACACCCAAAACAAATTCTACAGAGGATAATTCTTTCGTCTTGGAAGGTTCAATATTCAACAAGTGGTACAACTTAATGATACTTTCAGATCTGTAGGGGGGCAGGAAATGTATCTGGCGACCAGATTGTTGACTCTTGCTAAGATATGCATCCAATTGAGCCATCGGACGTACATCCTGTATTCCGTATGATTGTCCTCGCTCCTTAAGAGTGGGCTGTGTGCCCATCCAGATAATGTCATCTACTGTCAGGTCATTGCCAAATACTATTTCTTTATCCTCATCCAGATCAATGATGGCTGCCAGACCTGCATAGTTTAATCCGAAAAAATAGAGAAAGCTGCTATCTTGTCGAAAGTGATAAGTATTATCTAAATAATTCATCGGACTCTCCTCATTTCCCAGAAATAAAAGGACTCCTGATTTGACGGATTCTTTCAGGGATTTTCTTCGCTTGATGTAAGTGCTTGCTGGAAACATATTTGCTGATTTTTTTAATTTGTAAATTGGATCATGAAGATAGGAATTATTGCCAAAGCTTATCAATCATATTTGATTAAATTTGCGAAAAGAGTTTTGGAAATGAATAATAGAAGAGGATTTGCAAGTGATAATAATGCATCTGTTCACCCTGAGGTTATGCTGGCTATGGCTGAGTGTAATACCGGACATACTGTTGGGTATGGAGATGACAGGTATACTAAGGATGCTGAAGAAAAGATAAGAGCAGAGTTTGGCCAGGACACAGAGTGCTATTTCATGCTTACTGGTACTGGAGCAAATGTAGTGGGATTGCGATCTGTTACTCAATCCTTTAATTCAATTATTTGTTCTGAAACTGCTCATATTGAGGAAGATGAGTGTGGTGCTCCTGAGCTTTTTACTGGGTGTAAGCTTATTCCTGTACCTCAGTTAAATGGCAAAATTACGAAGGAATCTATTGCCCCTCATCTAAAAGGATTTGATTTTGAACATCACTCTCAGCCTAAGGTGGTTAGTATTACTCAAGCTACTGAATTAGGTGCAGTTTATCAGCCAGAGGAGATTAAGGAATTGGCAGATTATGTTCATTCATACGGTTTGCTGCTGCATATGGATGGTGCCCGTATTGCTAATGCTGCGGTTAGTCTAGGACTGCCTCTTAGGGCAATTACCAGGGATGTTGGTGTTGATCTACTGAGTTTTGGAGCCACGAAAAATGGAGCAATGTATGGCGAAGCTATTCTTTTCTTTACACCTGGTTTGACAAAATATTTTAAATATCTGCGAAAGCAGAGTATGCAATTAGCTTCAAAGATGAGATATATTTCTGTTCAGTTTGATGCCTTATTAAGCAATGACTTGTGGCAGAGGAATGCTTCTCATGCGAATGCAATGGCGGGTTTACTGGCAGAAAAAGTTGCCAAACTGCCCGGTGTTAGTTTGTCTGGTCCTGTTGAATCAAATGGAGTTTTTGCCAGAATACCTAAGAAAGTAATTGAACCTCTCCAAAAGGCTTACTTCTTTTATGTTTGGGATGAGCCAATATCTGAAGTGAGGTGGATGACCTCCTGGGATACTACTGAAGAGGATGTGAATGGATTTGTTGAAACTTTAGCAGCTTTGATGCGCTAAGCAGTTCATGGATATAGCAGTCAAACGATTCTACCTGAGTATTGTCTTCCCGATGATTTTTATAATTGTCATCTGGATAATCTTTGTACTTGACCTTTCATTGAAATTGGATTTGTTTTATTGGGGACTATACCCAAGAAAGTTATCGGGTTTATGGGGAATATTATTTTCTCCTTTGTTGCATGGCAGTCTGAAACACATAATTGCTAACACGATCCCAATATTTGTTCTTAGTACCGGGCTATTCTACTTTTATCGAGATTTGGCTTTCAGAGTGCTGGTTTTGAGTTATATAATAACTGGTGTATTGGTGTGGTGTTTTGGAAGACCATCATATCACATTGGTGCAAGTGGTCTGATATATGCCCTAGCTGGCTTTTTGTTTTTTAGCGGAGTGTTGAGGAAACATGTAGGACTAATGGCAATATCATTAATAATTGTTTTTCAGTATGGAAGTCTTGTTTGGGGAATATTCCCACTTGAAGAAAAAGTATCATGGGAAGGGCACTTGATGGGTTTAGTTACTGGTGTGATACTCTCTCTAATATATAGGAATCAAGGTCCTCAGGTGGATAAGTTTAAATGGGAACAGGATGATGATGATGCGGAATTGAATAGTGCAGAACTTCCTTGGTCAGAATATGAGGTGGAAGGTAAAAGAAAGGAAAATCTTGATTAAATTTGCAGCTTTAAACAATTTGACACTTAGTGTGTCTTGAATGAAATACTAAACTATGAAAAATATCTTTTTTCCCGTACTTATTGTTTTTGCAGTACTATTTGCAACAGCTTGTCAAACAGAACAAGAAGCTCAGCTTCCAAAAGCTCCTAAGAATATTATCCTTTTGATAGGGGATGGAATGGGTGTGTCAGAAGTTTATGCTGGCCTAACAGCTAACGGAGGATCTCTGAATCTTGAAAAATGTACTCATTATGGGTATTCAAAAACTCACTCAGCATCTGGTTATGTAACGGATTCTGGTGCGGGTGGAACAGCTATTTCTACTGGTGTGAGAACTTATAATGGAGCCATAGGTGTAGATACAGATAGCTTGCCTTTGAAAACTATTCTCGAGTTTGCAGAGGAAAAAGGATTGTCAACAGGCTTGGTGTCAACAAGTTCAATAACACATGCAACCCCTGCATCTTTTATCTCTCATCAGAAATCAAGGAATTATTATGAAGCTATTGCTGCTGATTTTCTTAAAACTGATGTTGATGTAATTATTGGAGGAGGGAGACATAATTTCATGAAAAGAGCTGATTCAGTTAATCTTATTGAGCAGCTGATACAAAATGGATATGCCGTAAAATACGATATGGAGGATGTCAATAGTACAGAATCTGGCAAATTGTTTGGTTTAACTGCCGATGCACATAACCCAAGATACTCTGAAGGTCGTGGAGATATGCTTCCTGAAGCTACTGAAACTGCTGTTCGCTTGCTTTCTGCTAATGATAATGGATTTTTTCTAATGGTTGAGGGCTCTATGATTGATTGGGGTGGACATGCAAACGATATCAAATATATTACAGAGGAGATGTTGGATTTTGACCGCGCTGTAGGAGAAGCATTGAAATTTGCTGAAGCAGATGGTGAAACACTTATTGTAATCACTGCTGATCATGAAACCGGAGGATTAGGAATTAATGGTGGCGATTTTGCTACAGGTGAAGTGATTGGTGGTTATACCACTAAGGGACATACTGGTGTAATGGTTCCGGTTTTTGCTTTTGGACCGGGTGCTGATGCGTTTGCTGGTATTCAAAAGAATACTGATCTATTTGATAAGATGATGAAACTATTGAAATTGAATGATGATTCGTCCCTTCAATGATTTCTCGGGATTTTTTAAATCCCTTTTTGATGAACGAGTGCAGAAGATTTCCATTGATGCCGGCTTTACTTGTCCGAATCGTGATGGAACAAAGGGCAGGGGAGGCTGTAGTTTCTGTGATAATAAGACATTTAATCCTGCCTATTGTCTCCCTGAGAATTCTATTACAGATCAACTGAATCAAGGAATAAATTTTTTTAAAACTCGATATCCAGGACAAAAGTATCTGGCATATTTTCAGGCTTATACGAATACTTATGGGGATCTGGAGATGCTTAAGTCCAGATATGAGGAAGCTCTTATGCATCCTGAAGTTATTGGATTAGTGATTGGAACCAGACCGGATTGTATAGATGAAGAGCTGGTTAATTATCTGGATAAGCTTACGGAAGATTATTTTGTGTCTCTTGAGTTTGGAATAGAAAGTACCTTAGATGCAACTCTTTTGAGAATCAATAGAGGGCATGACTTTAAGACTTCAATTCAAGCACTTGAAATGTGTCAAACCAGCAGATTTTATACGGGAGTGCACATGATTCTTGGTTTACCTGGAGAGAGTAAGCAAGATATTTTGAATCAAACTGATCAGCTTAACAAACTATCCTTTGACTTTTTGAAACTGCATCAGATGCAGATCATTAGAGGAACAAAATTGGAGTATGAGTATGCATCTAATCCGCAGGATTTTACCAGGATGGATGTTGATGAGTATATCGATTTGCTAATCACTTATCTTGAAAAGCTTAAGCCTGAGATTGTTATTGAGCGGTTTATTAGTGAATCCCCATTGGATAAGTTGATTGCACCCAGATGGGGACTCAAAAATTTTGAATTTGTAGCAAAGCTGGAGAAGGAAATGATTCGCCGTCAGACTTTCCAGGGAAAGTCATTTATTGTCATGTAGCTAATGATTTAGCATGTTCTTCAACTTTTTGCAAGACTCTCATTATGTTACCACTCCAAATCTTTTCAATTTCTTTTTTTGAATAGCCACGTTTAACCAATTCTAAGGTGATGTTTCCCATTTCACTGGCATCGAAACAACCATCAATCCCTCCTCCTCCGTCAAAATCAGTACCGATACCAACGTGATCAATTCCGATCAGGTTGACAATGTGATCAATATGGTCAACAGCATCTTGAACATTAGCTAGCTTACTTGGATATTTAGCTCTTATTTGTCCCCATTCTTTCCTTAAAATATCTCTTTCAATAGTGTCAGTATCAGTGAGTTTGTTGAATTTCTCCATTAGAATAGCCATTGCCGAATCCTTTTCAGGATTTGGCTCATCCTTTTTGATATATGATGATAAAATACATATCTGAATGACACCCTCATTTTCTGCAAGAGCCAATAGCATCTCATCATTTAGATTTCTTGGGTGGTCGCATAATTCCCGCGAGCTGGAATGACTGGCAATAATTGGAGCTGTTGAGTATTTAATAGCATCAAAGAATGACTCATCAGAGGCATGAGAGATATCTACCATAATCCCTAATCTGTTCATTTCCTTAACAACCTCTATCCCAAAATCACTAAATCCACCATGATCAGCGCCATTTTTATCTGTACTTGAATCACAAATATCATTATTCTGAGAATGACACAGAGTGATATATCTGGCACCTAAGTCATAAAACTCTTTTAGATTACCAATATCATTTCCAACAGGATAGCCATTTTCAATGCCGATAAACATGGCAATCTTATTGTCTTTTTCTAATCGGTATGCATCGTCAGGACTCGTGGCGATTCCAACCAGATCAGGATGCTTTTCGGCTGTTTCATGAATTGCTTTGAATATTTTTATTGCTCTATCATAAGCTTTGGTATTACCTTCAGGATTTCTAGGTCCTTGTCCGATAAATACAGCAAAGAATGCTCCATCAAGTCCACCCTCCTGCATTCTGGGGAAATCCATTTTTGATCTGTCTTTTCGTGCATCATGTCGCTCAGCCATATTAAAATCTGACCTTGTTAAACGCATAGGCGTATCATTGTGAGTGTCGATAGTTAATATACTCTGATGTATTTTTGCTGCTTTTTCCTCCAAGTCCTTTTCAGACAACTTTGGGTTGCAAGAGCTGAACATAATTGAAATGCTTAGCAATGAAAAAGCAATTATTCTTGTGATATTTTTCATGATTGATATTTTTAATTGTCTAAATGTATTGAAAAAACGGCCGTGAATTATCTAACACGATATGTTATTCAATAGGTCTGCCAAATAGCTTATTAATGAGATCTTGACGATTCTCTTTTTTTAATATGTTACGTATTTCCCTTTGTTCTTCCTTTTTGTACCAAAAGAAAAACTTGCTTAGTTGTTTCTTCCTATCCATATTGGTTACAACAGTAACAGGTTTCAGCGTATAAGGATCTAATCCTGTATAGAACATTACAGTTGCCAGTGTCATAGGTGTTGGTGTAAAATCCTGAACTTGTTGGAGTCGGAAATTCAGGTCTTTTGTTTCAGCGGCTAGTTCTGCCATATCCTGAAGAGTGCATCCTGGGTGAGCTGAGATGAAGTAGGGAATTAATTGTTGCTTAAGGCCAAACTTCTTATTTATTCTTGCAAATTGTTCTTTGAATACTACAAATTTGCTAA
Source organism: Bacteroidales bacterium (assembly GCA_023145515.1). Classification (GTDB taxonomy): domain Bacteria; phylum Bacteroidota; class Bacteroidia; order Bacteroidales; family UBA12481; genus JABHCC01. The sequence goes on along the minus strand of JAGLDP010000007.1, from coordinate 3,776 downwards.
ATGAAGGTTTCCTCATGATCTTCAAAACCTTATCATGAGTATGTTCAGGAGCTACCTTAAGTCTGCCAGATACATGGTGTTTAATTAACTCTTCAGGATACTTTTCCAGACTCTTATCATTTGTTTTTTTTGAATTCATAAATAGGTCATACCTGACTCCTGATCCAATAAAAGCCTTCTTGATACCTTCAACAGATCTAACTTTTTTATAAATATCAAGTAGGGCCTGATGACTATTATCCAGATTATAGCATATACCAGGATGGATACATGATGGTCTTGTGCATCGATCACAAATATCTAAGTCCTTTCCGGCCATTTTGTACATGTTGGCAGATGGTCCTCCAAGATCAGAAAGATACCCTGAGAAGCCGGGCATATTGACAATTTGTTTGGTTTCTTTAAGTATTGAGGTTTCTGACCGACTTTCAATAAACTTCCCCTGATGGGCTGAAATAGTGCAAAAAGCGCATCCACCAAAACATCCTCGGTGCATGTTTATGGAGAAACGAATCATTTCATAAGCAGGGATCAGGGGCTTTTTCCAGTATTTAGGATGAGGCAGGCGTGTGAAGGGCAGATCATAAATGGCATCAAGGTCCTCTTCTGATTTCAAATCTTCAGGAGGATTAACAACGATGAGCTTGGATCCGACAGCTTGAATGAGAATTTCGGGATTAATAATATTTGATGCATTCTCAATGACAGCAAAGTTTTGCGCAAATATTTTCTTAGAGCTCAGACATTTTTCGTGACTATTTAGAAAGATGCATTTTTGCTTTACTGTTTCAGGTAGGCTTGCTTCGGAATCAGATATGTAAGCAATTTGCTTGGTCTTCTGCAACTCCTCTAATCCACTATTGCTGACTATTTTTCTAGCCAAATTGCAAATAGTTGACTCACCCATACCATAGACAAGAAAGTTGATGTTTCCTGGCTCCATAATGCTTGGTCTAAGCTTGTCAGACCAATAGTCATAGTGGGTGAGACGACGTAGAGATGCTTCTATTCCTCCTGCAATTATATAGCTGTCAGGATAAATATCACGCAGTATTTTTGCATAGACACTTAATGCTCTGTCTGGTCTGAAGCCTGACTGATTGCCTGGTGTATATGCATCTGTACTACGAAGTCGTTTTGCGGCAGTATAATGATTGATCATAGAATCCATATTTCCGGCTGTTACACCAAAAAATAGCTTAGGTTTTCCAAGCTTTTTGAAATCTCTCAAATCATCCTGCCAATTAGGCTGAGGTACAATTGCCACTTTTAGACCCATTTGCTGTAATGCCCTACCTATTACTGCAGCACCAAATGCAGGATGATCAACGTATGCATCACCGGAAAAAAGAATCACATCCAATTGATCCCATCCTCTCATCTTCACTTCTTTAGCTGTAGTTGGAAGCCAGTTATCTAAGTCGAATCTGCTGGGATAGTATGAGTTGGGTTTATATGAGTTTGGCTTTTGCATAATTTGAATTTTCAATCTCTTGTATTGCTGATAAACAGACAACTGTCTCCATAGCTTAAAAAGCGGAAATCATTGTTAAGAGCATATTCATAAATTTTTTTCCAATCGTCACCAATAAATGCTGCAACAAGGAGAAGCAGGGTGCTGCCTGGCTGATGAAAATTTGTTATTAGTCGATCAACCAGTTTAAATGAGTAGCCTGGGATAATAAACAAGCTTGTACTAAAGTCAATGAACTCTAATTTATTGGCGTCCATCTGCTTAAGTATCTCTGTGAGGATAGTGCGAACCGGTATTGCTTGATTGCTTTTATAGGGTAACCATTGGTTTATATGAATTTCGTTACTCAGCATTGCTTTTCCTGAGCTCAACAGGTAACCAAGCCAGTACAAGCTTTCTAAGGTTCGCATACTGGTTGTTCCAACTGCAGTAATTCCGAGAGGTTCATTGCTTAGCAAGTCATGAATAGTATCTCTGTTGATTCTGATATGTTCAGTATGCATTTGATGCTGGTCAATGCTTTCACTTTTTACCGGGGTAAATGTTCCTGCGCCTACATGAAGAGTTATTTCTGATATTCTTATTCTTCTGTTTTTCAGCTCTAGCTCTGTTTTTGGAGTAAAATGCAATCCTGCTGTAGGTGCTGCTACAGAACCATCTGCAATCGCATACAGAGTTTGATACCTTGATTTATCATCAGGTTCAGCTTTTCGCTGCAGATAAGGCGGTATTGGAGTTGTGCCTATATGATCAAGAATCTCACTAAAGCTATACTTTTGCGGATGCCAGCTAAATCGCACTACTTCTTTGCCATCATGAGGTTCGACTCTTGTGGCATTCAAACTAATTTGTTCTGATCCGAGATGAATGATTTTTGAAAGAGATCCAGTTTTCCATTTTTTGGCATTACCTATGAGACAATACCAACTAACAGAATTTGAACTGCTTAGATTCGATTCATAGTCTGGTGGATCTGCTGGCTCCAAGCAAAATACTTCAATTCGTCCGCCTGTACTCTTTAAAAATTCGATTCTGGCTTGTATGACTTTAGTATTATTCCTTACCAAGACAGATAACTGAGGTAACATTTTTGGTATGTTACTGAATACTGCCTCGCTAATTTGTCCATTTTTATATATCAGAAGCTTGCTTTGATCTCTTTTTGTTAAAGGATATTTAGCAATTCTGGCATCAGGCAAATTATAGGTAAAATCTGCTATTTTGATATTTTCAGGTCTTATAATCATCCTCATTTAAGTAGACAAAAATAGCTAACTTTGGCCGAATTTGATAATATGATATTTATGAGAATAAAAGTTGGAGATCGTGTACGTTTTCTTAATGACATAGGTGGTGGAGTTGTAAAGAAAATTGTGGATAAGCAGATGGTTGAAATTCAAACTAAAGACGGTTGGGATATGCCTTATCTAATTTCCGAACTAGTGGTGATACCTGAAGATCCTGATCAGGAACCTTTCAGAGCTGAATCTGAATCTGACTCTGGTGTATCAAAAAGAAGTCATTATGATAAGCTAACTACCACTGCCTCCGATGCTTCCTTGCAAGTGTCTCTATTGGCGGTTCAGGAAACTGATGATAGTAATGGTGTATTTTCCGGATTGAAGTGGTATGTGGTTAATGATTCCAATTTTGTTGTAAAATTTGCATTCTATCAAATTAATGAGGATAGCGTTTCGTTGATTGAAGTTGAAGAATTGGAAGCTGGAACTAAATTGTTTATTCAGGAATTGTCACTTGCTGAATTGTCTGTGATTAAGGGCTTTCAAATTCAAGGCTTACTAATTCAAACTGAAGCACAGAGCGTGCCTCCGCTAATCTCAAAATGGATTCCTTTTAATGTGAAGAAGTTCTCGTCATCAGGTGCCTATGTTGAGAATGATTTTTTGCATGAGCCAGCCATTGTGTTTGATTTGATTGCAGAGGATGTGCCAATTATTGAAACTTTTGCTGAGGATAAGGAGAGCTTGAATGCTCAACTTAATGCAACTCAAGAATTTCGTAGCGGCAAGAAAAATGAAAAGGCCAAAGAAGTGGATCTGCACATAAATCAACTCGTTGATTCTGTGATTGGATTGTCAAACAGAGAAATACTTCGGATTCAAATGGATAGGTTTACTACTGAATTGAATGAAGCAATTCAGTCTACAGCACAAGAGATCATCTTTATTCATGGGATTGGGAATGGTACCTTAAAGGAAACTCTGCGAAAAGCCATTTCAGATGATTATCCTGTTTGCTCTCAAGAAGATGCATCATTTAAAGAGTATGGATTTGGAGCTAC
>JAGLDP010000069.1 GCA_023145515.1 Bacteroidales bacterium | reverse complement strand
ATCCTGATCTCGTATCCATGGAGCAGTAATCTCAGAAGCTCCGGAAAGCATTCTAATCCCTAATTCTTGCTGATTATACTCAGGATACATGATTTGAGCTATCCGAAATGCTGAAGCAAACTCACCATTCCATTTGAAACTAATATTCATTTCAATTAACTGCCTATTCTCATATATCATTCCACCAGGGAAAGCATTAATAACTACAAATAGCCGAATTGGTATAATATACTGATCACCCCGATCATGAAAAAAGCGGCCAAAGCGGATAGCAGATGGATTGAATGAAAGAGTAGCCCCTTCAGGAAACAAGTCTTTTAGAATGGCACAATAATTACGAATACTGATTTCCTTATTAACTGGAGTTCTTTTAAGATTATTAACAACCTTGGCATACTGATTTGTAAACAAGCTTATTAACTCCCTGCTAGGATCAGGTTGCAAGTCAGATCTTATACCAGCTAACTTTATTTGATAATCCAGCAATAAGCCAACAACAGGTTCTTTAAGATCAGACTTATTGATAAGCTGTTGCCCGCTGATGGTGTTCACAAGGAATACCATGAAAATCATCAAAAACGAATATCGAATCAAACTCATAGATCGAATATATTCTAATGCTTTCTTCTAATTATGACAAAAATAGCAAAATTGCATAAACTAATTACAAGCTGAGCACATCCAGGTTAAACTCCTCAGTTTCAATCGTATTGTTGTTCAATTCAAGATTATGTTTTTGACTAAATATCCTGAATTCACTTGTACTAGTATTCACAATCACAGATATTTGATGGGCTTTGGGGAAGTTTTTCTTATGGTAAGGTAAAGCGCTTTTTAAGCTCTCAAATATTTCCGGACTACCAAGATTTAACCAGCCAAGTAACGTAACACCAGGTATTTCTCTAGGTGATTCACCATTTACAGCAGCAATATATCTATTTACACTAAGCTTAAACTCCTGTTGGCCTGTTTCATCTTTGATCACCTCTGCCTGACCGTAAAAGAACCCGGAAGCTATCTGATTGCTTTCTTTAAGCTTACTTTCTTCTACTTCCTTCATGATAACTTCAACCACACTTTTATGAAAGCTGACTATACGCACAATTGAATCACACCAATTCTGGTTTAGAATCAACTCTTTGTACTCATTTTCAGGGAATTCCCTTTCAATTTTCTTCTCTACACCCATAAGGGGGTTCAGTGAGTGTTGATAGAGATCATCTAAGCTCAAATGGCAATCTTCACCAGGGGTCGATTCAAAAAAGCCAGTCTTTCTTTTTAGAAATATTGCAGAATGCAGATTATCAGTAGTTGAATTAACCAACAACGCTATTTGCCACTTATCTCTAAAATATGTACGATGAAGTTTGATTAAATCCTCCCCCATTTCAATATCGGCACCCCCAGCAGATGAAAACCACCCAAGCAAAGCCTTTTTGTTGTTCTTTCCAACCACCTTATTCATTTCTTCTACCAGATCCTCACTCTCTGTCACACCTGAATGGAATTCAGGATTTATACTAACAGAAGAGACTACATTATCGATCATAACGATGTGATGACCATGACCTTTCCCGCTTACATGATATTGACGACCGAAAAAATACCCTCCGAACTCTGTAGGTTTTTTACGAGAAATCGCACCGTGAACAATTTGGTTCATTGCCTTTATTGCTCTGAAACTAAAATGCACTTCCTGAATTACACTTTCAGTACTCTCTGAAACTATAAATGGATAAAAATCAGATTCTCCATTTAGTAACTCACCTTCAAAATCCAAACTAGTGTCTCCTATAACAGCGCTACGAGTCTGCTCTGACGAACTAATTCCATTATTTGCTTTACTAACTTGATTTGTTCTAATCAAAATAACAGTTAAGAATACAAGTAAAACACCTCCGCCAATCCAAAGCAGAGTATAATCGCGCTGATTCTGCACCTCAACAACCTTCCTCTCCATATCAAGAATATCAGAATCAACTTGCGCGAAAAGTTGATTAATAACTATATATGTATCTTCAAAAGTCAAATGAAGACCTTCAATTTTTGCAACAGATCTTGTCTTTGATATGAGGTCAAGATAATTCAGATAACTAATCCGATGTGAAGTTCTAACAGCAGTTAGCTCATTTTTATACAAGTGATGTTGATTTATCAAGGAACCAAGATTTTCACTCTCTATAGTTGAAGAAGAGAAATCAGACAATAATGAATCCAAATCTATCATGAGATCATCATGCTTAACTCGTACATCATTCAGAGAATCTATCTGAGATTCAAACTTGGGAATATATGTTTGCTCAATATATATGCGTTGATCACCAAGATCATTTGGGATTGCTTTGACACCCGAAATATCCTGTAATGCCCTGATATGTCGTCGGTAATCAAGAAAATCATTATAATAAGTCTTTATTCTCCGAGAAATACTCTCAGCTCTACTTTGGTAGGAAAGTAAAGAATCAGGAGGCATATTATCAGATACCAACGTTTTTTCGAAAGCTCGAATATCAAAAAACAGCCCATCAATTTCCTCCATTATGCCATCTGATTCTAATAGCTTTTGTTGCAGTATAGATTTAATTTGATGAATCCTCAGACTATCCATAGATATTGGAGAAGACAATTCAGTATCCAAAAGGGTAATAATATGCTGGTAATCAAGCGAATCTATTACTGTTTGCAAGGACTCCATTTTGTTATGCAAAGCAATAACACCTGAATCTGCCTTGTTACAGATGCTTAATATTTGTTTATCACGGGCCTCGTTAATTTCTTGATTTATCTGTTTCTTCACTCTCTTTAAGCGAGCAGCTGGAATTTTCAAGATCAATTTGGTGCCAGAAGGATAATCGATCACTCTGGTTTTTGCAGAATATATATCTTCCTCACTAAAAGCGTATTGAAATTTAAACCTATATTCAATATTATCAATACTGGTAGGAGTATACCCGAAAACTAATGATGCAAAGTCTGAAAAGAAAAGATCGTTTTTATCGGTGTTAGAAAAGGTTTTACAATAAGCATTAGTATTACTAAGAATTTCAAAATCATATTCAGACAAATATATCAGCGGCTTATCTCCTGATTTAGTAATAATTTTTCCTTTTGAATCATGCCATTCAACTTTTATGTTTAATACAATCTCACTTTCTTCAGGATTTGTGATAACATCGATTTTCAGGTATCCGGCTTGTTTTTCTTCTACTTGATTATGCCAAATAAACTTGAATTCAGACTCCTGTGTGAAAGCTGTTGAAGCTGAAAAAACTATCAGCAGAAATACGACAAATTGATTAATTATAATTCGCACTTATTTGTGGTAAATTGGAATATCAAAAATATAAAAAATTTAGTAAACTGATAAATCTATTTGGGCACTCCCTGAGAAACAATCCTACCTCCTTCATCTCCGGCACCAGGACCAAGCTGTATGTGCCAGTCAGAAAAGCTAATAACACCAGGATCATGATCAATGGTTATCACAGAATGTCCAATATTTGTCAAACTTCTTATCAATTTACAGAACCCAAACCGACTTTTTTTATCCAGTCCTCTGGTTGGTTCATCAAAAAGAAACACTTGTTTTGAAAAAACATTTTGAACTAGTTGCCGACTAAGAATTAATCGTTGTTGTTCCCCGGTAGACAAGGTATTACCATGCTGACCAAGTTTAAGATACTCCAAACCAACTTCAGCAACCGTCTTCTTCAACAATCTATTATGGTCATTATCTGATAAATACCCCCACACATCACCAAGGTTCAAATTTAGGAATGCAGGTAAGTCAAGATCATTGAAAGTATATTCAGTAATTTGAACTTTATAACCTGTACCATTACAATCTGAACAAATTCTACTTGACTCTCCGAGGTAGTCTAGTGAAAGCTGCAAGCTTCCTCTTCCCTGGCAGGATTCACAAGCCAGACCTTTTCTCAATGGATATAATTGATTGGCCTTAATCCCATCATTTATTGCTGAAGTAGTATGTGATAGAACCTGATAAATCTGCTTATCCAATTCCAATGCCTGCATTGGAGTTTTACTCCAATGCCATCGTCTGTTAGTTGAAGCAGGTAGAACTATTTCAAAATCCTTAGCCAGATATATCAAGCTTCCTCTGGTAGAATTTAGGTGCGTATCCATTGCTGGAGCAATAATATCGTTAAGTAAGGTTGACTTACCACTACCTGAAACCCCGGAAATACTCACCCATCCTTTTGGTATATTCAGTTTAGGAATATCCAGGTTTCTAAATCTAATATTTGATGCTGTCAATAATATATTCTCTGAATCAAAGTCTTTTCGAATTTCAGGTCGAGAAAAATGATTTTCAGACAAACCCAATCCTAATTCCTTAAGGTAACCTTGCCTGACAATTTCTCCACCTGAAGTACCAGCACCCGGTCCTAACTCCACTAAATAATCAGCAGTATTGATCAGATCATCTTTATGCTCAGTAAATATTACTGTATTGCCCTGATCCCGCAGTTTATTAAACACCTTAGATATTTTCCTGAGATTATCAGGATGTAAAGACGACCCTGGTTCATCTAGCAAATATATTAGTCCGGTTAGTCCAGACTCCAGTTGTCCAGCCAACCTGATACGTTGATACTCTCCTGACGACAGGCTATTAGCTTGTCTATCCAAAGAAAGGTATTCCAAACCCAAATCATTAGTCATATCTAATACACGAATCACCTTATCAAAGTGGTCATTCTTTGCATTCTTAAGAAATTCAATTAGCTCATTTACTGGCATCTCAAGCCACTCCGGCAAATTCTTACCCATTAGCTTAAACTTTAGCCTATCAGGATGAATACGGGCTCCATGGCAGAAGTTACAAGTGCGCTCTTCCATAAGTTGTTTAAAAGCTGCCTGCCTGGTAGTTCCAGCCTTTTTGAAAAAGTCCTTTGTTATCAGCGGAATAAAACCCTCCCAGGCATTTACAAAGTTGTGAACTCCTTTTCTTCCCTTGCGGTTATAATGCCAGTTTACATGATATAGCCGAGCCTCTGTACCATACAAAATAATCTGACGATCCTTTTTGGAGTATTCACACCATGCCTTTTCTGTTGAAATGCCATTCTCCAAAGCCATTGTATAGAACGTGGCCATATATTGGCCATCCTGATCAGAAAAGAAAGCCCCAGGCCTTGAGCCTTTCATAGCTCCATTGCTAATTGATAGTTTTGTGTTTGAAATCAGAAGAGATTCACTAACTCCTAATACTGACCCAAACCCCTTACATTCAGGACAAGCACCAGCAGAATCCAAAAAAGAAAAGTGCCTTGCCCATAGCTGGGATACATGCCCATCTTCATCCTCTGAGAATCTGGAAAAAAGCAATCTGAAAACTGAATTGATTCCCAGTAAAGTTCCAACGGTTGAGGTTCTCAAACCTTTTGTTTGATTATACTGAATTCCGATTGCAGGAAGCAAATTATTTACCTCCTCCACCTCTCCCGGGTTACTGCCACCCATAAGACTACGGATATACGGGGAAAAGATTTGTGAATACTGAAATTTTGAACGAGCATATATCGTGTCAAATACCAGACTGGTTTTACCAGATCCTGAAATACCGGTAACGGCGATAATTTTCCCGATAGGAAGACTAATATCTATATTCTTAAGATTATTTGTAGAAACAGATTTTAGCTCAATATTAGAAGCACTAATGTGCTCTTTATGGTTTCCTGACACAGCTGAAGGCTCAAATTGCATAGCATCTCTAATAGCTTTACCCATGCTAGTGTTTCCCTTAATAAGATCCTTAGAAACACCTTCAAAAATAATTTCACCCCCCAAATCTCCAGATCCTGGTCCCAGTTCAACAATCCAGTCGGCCAGAGATATAATGTAAGGATCATGCTCTACAATAACTATAGTATTTCCTTGCTCAACAATTTTCTCCAATCCTTTGAGCAATATCCTGATATCCTTGTAATGCAAGCCATTACTTGGCTCGTCAAGTAAATACATAGTATTACTCAGCTTACCTTTAACAAGTTCTGCCACTAACTTAACCCTTTGAGCTTCTCCACCCGACAAAGTGGAAGAACTTTGTCCAAGATGCAGATACCCCAAACCCAGATCGTTTAACAACACCAAAGAGCGAAGAATTTCGGGCCAATCCAAAAATAGTTCACAGGCCGAACTAAGCTCCAAATCTAACACATCAGCAATATTTAGTCCCATGTATTGAACTTCAAGAACTTGCTTATTAAATCGTTTACCTAAACAGCTATCGCAATCAGTTTCTGCTTTACCCAGAAAGCTCATTCCAACTACTATTTTACCAGCTCCCTGACATTTAGGACATCTTCCTCCTTCAACGTTAAACGAGAAATGACTTTTTGTAAAACCTCTTTCTTTTGATGCAGGTTGAGCTGCAAATAAATCTCTTATTTTGTCAAAAACCTTTATGTAGGTAACCGGATTACTTCTAGGAGTTCTTCCAATAGGCTCCTGATTTACTCTTATCAGTTTAGCGAATGGAGTTTGCAGCGTAATATCATCAACTGCATTATTACAATCTTTACCTGCCAACTTATTGTATAACACATCATTTAGCAGACTGGATTTACCGGCTCCTGACACTCCACAAATAACATTGAGGGCTCCTGTCAGAAAGGTTGGACTGATATTTTTAAGGTTATTATAATGTGCTCCCAGAACCTGTATTTTCAAGCTTTTATTCTTTCTAACAGGCTGCCATTTGAGCTTTTCCTTCTGCGTTAAAAATGTCCAGGTCTGACTATTTGCAAGTTTAGCCGGATTTTTAAGTAGTTGGGGCAAATAGCCATCAACAACGATCTTGCCTCCCAGCTTTCCAGCTCCCGGTCCTATCTCCAGCCAATAATCAGCTCGCTTAAAACTAAAAAACTTATGATCAATACAAATCAGTGTATTACCTTGATGCTGAATTTGTTTCAAAAGGTCTAACAGATTGTTATGATCCTGGGGATGCAATCCTACAGTAGGCTCATCAAGAGTATATATTAAACCTGACAGTTCTGGTTGCAGCAAGCATGAAAGACGTATTCTTTTCGACTCACCTCCAGATAAAGTCCTGGTTTCACGATTCATTCTCAAGTAGCCTATACCAAGTTTCTCCATATGCATGAGCTGCTTATGGATAGTACTAATCAGCTTGAGTTCACCGCTTAACAAGCCATCTGACTTTAGCAACAAAGATAGTTTTATTACCAACTGGCTAATAGAAAAACCTGTCCA
>JAGLDP010000068.1 GCA_023145515.1 Bacteroidales bacterium | reverse complement strand
CCGGCGAGGATGAATTAAATTATCGTTTGAGATTTCTATTGCGCACCAGTGATTGTGATATGTCTTTCCTTCGTCAGAAAGATCATCAGACGATGGGGATAAAGGTTGAACCAGTGAGAGAGCACCTGAAGATAGTTATTGGAGATTTTCAATACGATCAAGGACTGGGAATGCTTTTCTCAACACGAAGGAGCTTCAGGTCATGGAGCCAGAATCCTCATTTACACCTCTATAGGGCCAGAGGGCTAAAAGTAAACACCAGTAGTGATACCAGTCGGTTTCTTAGGGGTGGGGGAGTTAGCTATGCATGGAATAATTTGGAACTAACAGGATTGTTCTCTGATAGAAGTCTGCAAGCATTGAATACTGTTGATGGTTTATTCCTGAATATGAAAAATGACAGAATACATGCCGGTTTGGGTATTGTTGGTATTCAATACCTGGCCGATAGTTATCGGCGATATGGTGGACACTTGAAATATTTGCTTCCCGGGGCGATAGTTTTTGTTGAAGTGGCTGCAGTTAATCCTGGAGGACAAGCATTGGAAGCGGGTATTAGCTTTTTTGGCGACGACCAACACCAATTTATTATGCTCTATCGAATGGGTAGTCCGGGCTATTATCAGCGATTTACTACAATGGATGTTAATCAAAATCTTTTTGTCGACAAAAAAGTGCTGAACTTCAATTATCTGTGGGAGTGGAGGAATGGCTGGTTTTTTCAGCTTGATGCAGAAAGTTATGAGAGCTTTGGATTGCTGAAAGGGAGTTTGTCACCAGGGGGCGACTGGAAGATAAGAGCTGGTATTAAAAGGGATAACTGGGATGAACATATACTTAATGTCAAATCAGGCTTAGATCACGAAGGACTTAAAAGCTTATTTCGTTATCGGCATATTCTTGATCAACAAGGCAGCTATTTGCAGTCAGAAATAGGATATTCCTATGCTATAAGAGAAGGGAGACAATCGAAACATAATTCATACCTTGGAATAGATTGGGCTTATTATAGTGAAGACAGCAAATTTATCCTGAAATCCGGCTTTTGTGTTCATCGGGGACAATCCGGAGGAATTCTACTTTATCGGTATGAACCAGATATGTATTATCAGATGAGTCTGCCGGTGATCTCAGGTTCTGGTTTTAGAGGATATGTGGCTGGTAAGATTACTTTGACAAATAGTTTGCAACTTGAGTTTAAGTTGAATCGTACAGTATATGCTGATAGGGATAAGGATCCGATCAGAAGCCAGGTGAAAGTTCAAATGGTGTATCGCCCCTCTTTTGTTTTAGTCAAATGACACCCAACAGCCTGTTAATCCTGCTCTTCTGCTGATTAGTGTAATTGTCTTTATAGTTTTTTTATGGCTTTTTCAATTCTTTCAAGAGCTTCTTGCAGTAAAGAACGTGGGCATGCAAAATTTATCCTAATATAACCCTCACCACCCTGACCGAACAGCGTTCCTGAATTCATTGCAACTTTGGCTTCATTAATTAGCCAGTAGTTGAGCCTGTCTTGAGAAAGCTCTAAGCCTGAAAAGTCTATCCAGGCCATATAAGTGGCCTCAGGGATTAGCATCCGAAGTGGTTTAAGACGTGTGTTAATGAATTCGTGGAGATAATTGCGGTTGTTGAGAAGATAGCTCATTAATTGAGCTAACCAGTCTGAACCTTCAGTATAGGCAGCTTGGGTAGCTATAGATCCAAAAATGTTACCCATGTTGAGGTGACTAACCTGAAGATGTTGATTATACACTTTCATTACTTCAGCATCTGGTGCAATTACTAGTGATGTGCTTAATCCGGCTAGATTAAATGTTTTTGAGGCGGCCATACAAGAAATAGATTTTACCTTTTCCTGTGGCACCACCTTGGCAAAGGGTAAGTGTTGATGAGGATGGAAAACCAGATCGGAATGAATCTCATCTGAGACCACCATAATTTGGTGCTTTTCACAAATTTCCCCAAGCTGGATGAATTCCTTTTTTGTCCAAACAGAACCTCCCGGATTATGCGGATTGCTAATAATGATCATTTTTGTTTTAGCAGTAATGATGGATTCGAGTTGTTCGAAATCCATGCATAAGCGACCATTAATCTCTTTTAATGGGTTGTATATTAGAGATCTGCCTGTGTTTTTAATGCTGTAAAAAAACGGAAAATATACAGGTGGTTGGGTAATCACTTCATCTCCGGGCTTAGTAAATCCCTGTACAGCCATGGTAACTGCTGAAACTACTCCGGGAGAAAAGTTCATCCATTCTTTTTTGACCTTCCATTGATATTTTTTTTCGCACCAATTTATAAAAGCCTGGTTGAAAGAATCCGGACGAACGGTATATCCCAAAATTGGATGATCGAGTCGCTCGCGTATTTTATCGACAATAAAATCCGGAGTTTCAAAATCCATATCGGCGACCCAGAGAGGGAGGATATCTGATTTTCCAAAATAGGCTTTGCGCAAATCCCATTTTACACAGTTGGTTCCTTCGCGTGGAGGAAAGTGATCGAAAGAGTATGTTTTTTTTGTCATGCTACTGATTGTTCCAGATGTTTTTTGCAGTTTGATCAATGTCTATTTCGATAGCTTTTTTATAGAGTGCAGATAGCTTTTCAATTATTGAGTTTCGTGGTGAATAATTAATGGCTTCAATTTTCCTTACGGGTAAAATTCCAGGGGATGTTCCGGAAATAAAAAATGCTTCAAACTGATCCAATTCTGATTTATGTATGCGAGCTTCTTTGAGAGGCAGGGAATTTTCAAATGCCAATTTTATGATCACTTGTCTTGTGATTCCAGGCAGAACCTGTTCTAAAGGAGGTGTGATCAATGTTCCATTTTGTACACCAAACAGATTAGAACGACTTCCTTCTGTCATGTAACCTTCCTGATTGACAAGGATCGCCTCGTATGAACCGGTCTGATGCATATACTGGTCTGCAGATTTCCTCACATTTGGATTCCAGCTTTTGACATTGGGCTTAGTTCGCTCAGTTTGTAAAAGAGCTACTTGAATACCATTTTGATAGTTGGCAGGTGATGGATAATGGTGAGGAATAAATCCCATCATAGTGAACCCGGATTTCTGATCGACCTGGATCCGGATATTCCCGCTTTTTGTTTTTTCATGACTGACCAGATCAAATATGCCAGTAATCAGATCACTCTGGGTGAATAAAAGTGGAACATGAATATTTTTAGCACCCTGCCAAAGTCGGTTGAGGTGCTCAGAAATAAAAACCGGATATGACTTCTCAACACGTACTACCTCGTATACCCAGGTCTTAACCCCATTTGTAATGTAATTGTTAAGAGAACCATCGCGCCAGTGTCCGTTTTCCCAGATCATTAGAACAAAAGTAGCTTATAGTTTTCAGTTTTCAGAGTATAATATTCTTCACAAGTTTTATTACCTGAACCTTATCGTTTTGAGTTGCTCTAACGAAGTAAACTCCTGCATTCCAGTTTTTTGTATCAATTTCCACAACTTGCTTGCCGCTTCTGGCTTCAAACTCTGTGTGGTATACAGTTTGTCCGCTAATATTTACCACTTCAATAATACCATGTCCGGCATTTTGATAATCCATTTCCAGAATTGCAATATCCAAAACAGGGTTGGGGTAGAGTTTGAGTTTGGTTTCTACTTGTGTCCAATTGTATCCGGTGGCCAGGCTTACATCAACTTTTTTAGCATTTAGAATAGTACGATTAGCTTTATTGCTACTATAAGCTTGCAGAACACCAACCAGGTGGACATTACGAATATCATTTATTCCTTTTGGTTTTATTGTTCTTGAAAAAATATATCTATCCCCCCGCTTTACAGTGTTGGGTATAATACCTGTTTGTCCCCACGCACCACCAAGCATATCTCTTACAACATGATTGTGTTTGTATCCTATGATGGGATTTCCTATATCTTGTAGTTCCGGAATATCTGTTCGTGTATTGTAGTAATTTGATTGGTCATATCCGCTGCCAGTTCCTATAACACTATCTTCAAGAATGAAGCAATTTAAACGAAGACTCCCTGAGAAGTCCATAATGAAATCTACCACAACGTCGATTTTCCATTCATAAGTATCCGGATAATAGTAATTATATACATTGATTGCTGCAGGTGTAAATTCAGTATCCATTTGGTTCAGAGCCTGGATCCATTGATTTGTTGAGAGATTAATTGGAAAGTTCCCAACAGCTCTACGATCAATCATCCCACTGGGAAAGCCTGCTGCATAGGCGCCTACGACAGTATTGCCAGCACTAAATGTCATGTCATCGCCATTATGCAAAGCAGCAAGAATCACATTTGGGTGGGCTGGTAGAATTTCATCTCTGTAGGTTATTGGTCCTCTCGGACACCATCCGCACCAGGCACCAGTAAACTCTTCAAGAATAATTTGTCGCTCAGGGAATTCACCGATAATCTGTATGGTCCGATATAGGGTGTCTCTGCGACTTTCTACGTCAGCTTCTCCATTTGGTTCAGAAACCCAAACTTTAACAATAATATCTTCGCTACCTGCAATAGTCAGAAGGTCGGGATGAGTGAAGGTCGAATCACGGTTCTTGCTCATATTCAGGTTTCCCATTACAAAGGAGTAAACATCTCCATCACCAACCGACCAGCTAAAAGTTGCACGGTCAAGAACATCGGTTCCCTTAGTTTTGAAACTTCCTTTGATTTGAACAACATCACCCGGACGAGCCCAGATGTTGGTGGAGATACTTAATAATTCCACATCATTTGCTGCAATCTGAGCATAGGAATTACTGAAAAGTAAGGAGCATAGCGATAGTAACAGAGCAATCTTCTTCATGGTGTTTTTCGAATAACAGATTAATGGAGCGTAAAAGTAGAATAATTTTCTAAACCGGATCAACATCGGGTTGGATGATCACTGAGCGAAAAGTTTTTTCTTTTGACATTTTTTGGATGAGCAGACGGATATGTTCTCGTATTTGCCGATGCTCTGTTCCTTTGGCAGATTTGATCAGAATCTGACGTAAATAATACTGCTGAACCCTGGAAATACCCGGAGCCTGCGGACCCAGAATTCTGGTGGTCCATCGTGTTCGTAATTCTTTTGCGAAAACATGGGAGCAACGATTCACAATCTCAATATCTTTATGTTTGAATGTGAGTTTGATGAGGCGAGTAAAGGGAGGATAAGCAAATTCCATTCTTTCTCTAAGTTCAATCTTGTATAGTCCCAGGTAATTGTTTTGCAATACCTGTTGAATGACACGATGAGATGGATCGAAAGATTGGATGATAACAAGTCCCTGATCTTTGCTCCTGCCTGCTCTTCCGCTTACCTGAGTCATAAGCTGGAAGCTTCTTTCGAAGGATCTGAAATCAGGAAAGTGCAACATGTTGTCAGCATTGATGATCCCAACAACACTCACATTTGAGAAATCCAGTCCCTTTGAAACCATCTGAGTGCCAATCAGAATGTCTGTCTTTTGATCTTCAAAATCGCCAAGAATTCTAGCATATCCTTTTCTCGACCTGGCAGTATCCATATCCAGTCTGGCAATCCGTGCATCCGGAAATATTATTCCAACTTCATCTTCCAAGCCTTCTGTTCCCATTCCACGTGTGCGCAAAGAGCTATTGTGGCATGACGGACAATTTGCTTGAGTTTTTTCAGCATATCCGCAATAGTGACACACCAGCTGGTTACGGTATTTGTGCAGAGTGAGACTAACATCGCAATCACGACACTTAGGAATGTGTCCACAGCTTTCGCATTCAACATAAGGACTGTAGCCACGACGGTTTTGGAAAAGAATTATTTGTTCTTTATTGACCAGAGCCTGATCAATGGCTTCGAGTAGCTCTGGAGTGAAGTGCCCTTTGATTCTTTTTTTTCGATGTGCTTCTTTTGTGTTGGCAACAATAATATCTGGAAGAGGAATATCTTTATGTCGTTTATCCAGGTTTAGTAAATTGAATTTTCCCGATTTAGCATTATAGTAGGTTTCGAGAGAGGGAGTGGCGGTACCGAGCACTACACGAGCCTGATGAATACGGGCCATTACTATGGCTGCATCCCGGGCATGATACCTGGGTGCTGGATCATGTTGCTTGAAACTGGTTTCATGCTCTTCATCAATAATTACTAAATCCAGATTGGAGAAAGGCAGAAATAGAGCCGATCTTGCTCCTAGAATCAGCTTGTATTTATTAGATTCAGAAAGCATATCCTGCCAAAGCTCTACTCGCTCGCTGTCTGAATATTTTGAATGAAAGACTCCTATCTTAGAATCAAATACTTTCCTTAATCGATTGATAATCTGCTCTGTTAGTGCAATTTCGGGAAGGAGGTACAATACCTGTTTGCCTTGATCCAGAGATGATTTTATCAGATGAGTATATACTTCTGTCTTACCGCTGGAGGTAATGCCATGGAGGAGATTGACTGAGTTTTTTTCTGAGGATTCTAGTTTAGTTAGCACCTTGGCCTGTTCTGAATTCAGCTCTTTTAATTTCTCAGGTGCTTGATTGCTTCCCGACAGTCGGCTAACATTCACCTGAGATTTTAGAAATACACCTTTTTTGAGCAGGCTGGCAAGTCCTGACATACTGATCTCATAATCTTTGATAAATTCTTTTTGAGCAATCGCTCGTCTTGTGTGATCGTTTGGACCTTCAGTGTGGCTAAGATAAGCTTCAAGGCAGTTTATCTGTTTGGGCGCGCGCTTAAGTTTGTCAAGCAATGCGTGTATGTCGCTCTCAGACTGATATTCGTCTGCCAGTTGGATGTATGTTTCAGTTTTGTGTTTATACCGGTTGATTAGTTTTTCTTCCAGAAAAATGGCTCCCTTGTTAACTAATTTGTGGATTATCGGCAGAGGGTTCTTCCTTTTTAAAACCGAACCAAGGTCATGAATACTACAACCTGGGTTTTTTAGAAGGTACAGCCAGGCAAGTTCTTCAACTTCAGCCATTGCTTCGGTCGACTCAAAATCATGATTAACTAATATTCGTGTGTGGGATTCAAGTTTGAGTCCGGCAGGAAGAGCAGCTTTCATGATTTCACCCAGAGTACACAGATAATAATCAGCCATCCATTCCCATAATTCCTTTTGAAAATTATTGATTACCGGTTTCTCATCGAGGATCCCGATAATAGATTTTATTTCTTGATCTGGTTTTTGTGAATGTGTAGACCATACCAGTGCTGATTGTATTCTCCGCGGACCGAATTGCACAAGCACTCGTTGGCCAAACCGCACTTTTCCCTTTAGTTCCTCTGGTATTTTATAGGTAAATGCCTGAGGAATCCGGATTGGAAGAAGAACTTGTGCGTATAATACCTGACCCATTTGAATTGCTTTGGAGTTTTAACTCCTCACAAATGTATCAGTAGGATAGGATATCTGCAACATCTAAGAGAATTCTGTTGAGATTTCTGTTGAATTTGATGGTTTTATTGAATGGAACAAGTACAGTTTCATGATTTACAAATCCCACCATACTTGAGCGCTGATTATCCATCAGTGCTTCAATAGACGCCACCCCTAAGCGACTAGCAAGAAAACGGTCAAATGCTGATGGTGAACCTCCTCTTTGCATGTGTCCCAGAACATTAACGCGCACATCATAATCTTTAAAATCCTCTTTTACTTTTTCTGCTATTGCGGCAGCTCCCCCAGCATGGCTTCCTTCAGCAACCAGGATAATATTGGATTTTTTATTCTGACGATTAAGGTAGTCAATGAGTCCCTTTTCCTGATTTTCTACTTCAGGCATTAATACTGCTTCCGCTCCTGTAGCTATGCCCGATAGCAGTGCAATGAAGCCTGCCCCACGTCCCATTACTTCAATAAAGAAAAGCCTCTCATGTGCACTTGCAGTATCACGTATCCGGTCAACTGCTTCCACAACTGTATTTAGTGCTGTATCATATCCTATAGTATAATCAGTTCCAAATAGATCATTATCAATGGTGCCAGGAATTCCAATGAAAGGGATGTCATATTCTTTGCTAAAAATCCCTGCCCCGGTAAATGAACCATCTCCGCCAATTACTACGCAAGCATCTATCTTGTGTTCCTGAAGATTTTTATATGCTTGTTGTCGACCTTCCTCGGTTCTGAACTCCTTGCTTCTTGCGGTGCCCAGAATTGTGCCTCCTCGCTGAATAATATTCCCTACATCCTTGGATGTCATAGGAATAAAATCTCCCTCGATCATCCCTTTATATCCCCTGCGAATTCCAACTACTTCCAGATTTTGGTACAAAGCAGCCCGTACTACTGCACGGATGGCTGCATTCATTCCCGGAGCATCTCCTCCTGAGGTTAAGACTCCTATTTTTTTTATGTTTGGCATGCTTGTTTGTGTCTGTGTTTATCAAAAATCCCGCGAAGTTAATAAATCCATGTCATGATTGAAAATGAAGTTCGATCAGATTCAGAATCCAATTTAGCTGTTCTTGTCTGGTCAAATTTGTATTATCAAGAACTATGGCATCTTCTGCCTGGCGCAGGGGACTTACTTCACGGTTTGAATCTATAAAGTCTCTTTGGCTGATATTGTCACGTATTTCCTGGATGTTGACCTTCTGATTTTTGCTGATCAGCTCATCATATCTTCTTTGGGCACGGATTTCTACATCTGCAGTCATGAATATTTTTAAATCTGCATTCGGAAAAACGACTGTTCCAATATCACGGCCATCCATTACTACACCTTTTCCTTTACTTATTTTCCTTTGCAGATCAACCAGTGTTTCTCTGACAAAAGCTAGTTTACTAACCGGACTAACGAGATTTGAGACTTCAATCTGGCGAATTTTTTCTTCAATATTCTTTCCATTCAGAAAGGTGTCTGCTTGTTCGGTCTCTGCGTTATGAATAAAATCTATATGAATTTCATCAAGCTTTTGCTTGAGCAGGTCTTCATTAATAATGCCTTCACTGATTAGATTATTGTTAATGCAGTATAGAGTGACAGCCCGATACATTGCTCCACTGTCAACATATATGTAATTTAACTTTTTTGCAAGAGCTTTGGCCATAGTGCTCTTTCCGCATGAAGAGAATCCGTCAATAGCAATGGTTAGTTTCTTATTCACTTTCATAGGAGTGTATTGTGTGAACTAATAGAAGTTATTCAGGTTTGTTGTCAGGGTCATCAGGTGTGAGACTCCGGCTACATGGTAATTAGCCAGAGCATAATCTAGATTAAATTTGCCCAGATTAAGTCCGAAGCCAAATGTCAATCCACTGGCAGTATTACGAGTGCCTAATTTAAGCTCTGCCCGATTTCTGAAATTGTATCCAAAGCGAATCTGGAAAACTTTTCCGGGTACAAATTCTACAGCTGCTACTATATGATCAATACTCTTTGATGCTATTTCCTGAAACTTTTTATCATACACTTTTTTGCCTGTAGTAGGGTCTGTTTCTTCACCTGACTGGATAATGTCGAGATCAAATTTCTGCAAATTTCGTAGAGTAAGAGATAGTCTGAAAGGTGCGTGTTGTATCTTTTGAGTAAACCCTGCCATGATCTCAAAAGGAAGTGGTTCCTTGTTAGGAGAATAGTAGGTAGACAGTTGAGTGCCGATATTCCGGATTAAAAAGGCAGCTGATGTGAGTTTGCTTGGTGAGGTATAGAGCAATGCAGCATCTGTAGCAATTCCCCAAGAGTTGTACCGTTCCAGTACCGAGTAGATTGGTCTGATATTCACTCCGATAGAAAGGATGCTGTCAATTTTGTATCCCCAGCTAAGGTCAAAGGTGTATTCAGCAGCTTGAAATTCACCTGTAATATCTCCATATTCATTGGCTTCAATAAAATCGCCATAATTCAAATAGAAAATACCTGCTGCAAAGCTTCCGAATTTCTTAGTTTGATAGGAATATGCTACCCGTCCGTACTGGATATCTGCGAAATAATTTATATAGCTAAGGTTGATCTGATTGTGTAATCCCTGTCCGAGATAAGCAGGGTTGTCGCTCACCATTGAGATATCAGGATTATTGCAAGCTATCAATATACCTCCTAAACCTCCTGCTCGTGCAGAAGTATTCAGGTTTAACAAGCCATAGGTGTACTGACCCCCCAGCTGAGAGAAGGCCGTGGTAGAGAGAAGGCTTATTGAAAGCGTGAATAATAATAAGAGCTTTAGATTCAGAGATCGCATAATGGGAGCAATATAATGATATTTACCTAATGCAAACGCTTTGGTTTTTATTTTAGTGTTTGTCTTTTATATCCTTTGGATTGGGCCACTAATAAGCCTGTCAAAACAATAAGGATTCCTGTAATTTTACCGGGAGTCATTTCCTCATGAAGAATGAAATACGCCATTATGGCTGTGAATACCGGGATGAAATTGATGAAAACGTTGGATCGTGTGATGCCGAGCGACTTGACGGTACGGATATATAAGATAAATGATAAAGATGATGGGAATATTGCCAGCTTTAAAATGGGTTCAATTACCTCCCAATTCCATTGAATTTGCCTTGCCTCAGTTAGTTCTGTGAATATAAAAATGGGGAGGAAGTAAAGCACCCCTAAGGTGCTCTGTGCCAGGATGATGGTCATTGTTCGGTATCTTTTGATTAGAGCAACAATAATGACTGAATGTCCTACTGCTGCAAGAACAGCCAGAAACATCAGGGCTATTCCTTCCATCGGAGCTATTAGTTGAAACCCTTTGCCAATAACCACTATTATTACACCGGTAAAACTGATGCTGATTCCTGTCAGCTTTAACAAGGAAACTCTTTCCTTGTAGATTAGCAGGGCGGCCATAGGAGTGAAAAGAGGAATTGTGGAGATTATTACTGAACCCACAGTCGGACTAACAAGCATCATTCCATGGCTTTCGCCAAGAAAGTATAGTAGTGGTTCAACAAAAGCAAGTAAAAAAAAGTATTTTATGTCTTTTCGTTTTATTCGCTCCAATTGTTTGGATACTGCAGCTAGTCCAAGTAAGAAAATAGCAGATACTATCATCCTGAAAAATATTAGTGTAATTGGTCCCAGAAACAGATACGCTTCTTTATACCAAATAAAACTGGCCGACCAAAAAAGCATGGCCAGGGATATTTCAAGATATGGTCTGATATTATTCCACTTCATAACAAAAAGATCCCATCCTTGTGGGATGGGATCTGATCTGGGGTGAATGAGCGGATTTGAACCGCCGACCTCTGGAACCACAATCCAGCGTTCTAACCAACTGAACTACACTCACCATTTTTGGTGGCACAAATTTAAGGAATTATCTTTGAATTGAAAACAAAAAGCATTTTATGCAACTAATTGAAGTTAATGATAAGAAAGGAGTAGCTCTTTTTCATCAGGTTTCCAGAGAGTTATATAGGGATGACCCACATTATGTGGCTCCTTTAAAGATGGAGATTGAAGAGATATTTGATGCAAAAAAGAATGGTTTACTACTCCATGGAGCAGCTATTAGATGGGTGCTTTGCGATAAAGATGGCGGATTAATTGGAAGAATTGCTGCCTTTGTGGATCTTGAAAAAGCCAATAAGAATAGTCCGATTGCAGGTGGTGTTGGTTTTTTTGTTTGTATTGATGATCAGGATGCAGCAAGCACTCTTTTTCAGGCTGCTCAAGACTGGCTTACTCAGCTTAACTGTGAGGCAATGGATGGGAGTATTAATTTCGGCGAAAACTTTGTTAACTGGGGAGTACTTGTTCATGGTTTTATGCAGCAGGGCTATGGTATGCCATACAACAAGCCGTACTATGGAAAGCTCTTTGAAGGCTTTGGGTTCAACGATTACTTTCAACAACTCAGTTATCATGTGGATCTCACAAAACCTTTCCCAGCTAGAATGGAGAAATTTGCCGAGTACCTTGAAACACGTCCTGGATATAGCTTTGCCCATTTTTCAAAAAGAAATCAGAAAAAGTTCCTTTTGGATTTTGTTAACATACTAAATCAAACATGGTCTGATTATATGGAAGGCTATACGCCTATCAAGGAGAGTGATATACAGGCAATTTTTGATTCAGCTAAGGCAATTCTGCAGGATGATTTTGTTTGGTTTGCTTATAAAGATGATAAGCCGGTAGGACTTGTTGTAGCTTTTCCTGATGTGAATCAGATACTATCACACTTCAACGGAAAGCTTAATTTTTGGGAGACTTTGAAGTTCTTGTATTTGAAAAAAAAGAAGACGATTACCCGAAACAGGGTTTTGTTAGCCGGAGTTATTCCTGAATTTCAAAACTCAGGTGTTGTTGCAGCACTATTTCTGCAGTTTGCCAGAGCTATGCGTAACCGACCAGAGTATAAAGAAATGGAGCTCTCATGGGTGGGTGATTATAATCCAAGGATGCATAAAATCTATGAGCAAATTGGAGGAGTTCATATGAAGACCCATGTGACATACCGGTTTCTTTTTGATCCAAGCGCCAGTTTTGAGCGTTTTACAAACGAAAAGGGGAACAGCGGACTACGTAAAGATGTGAGAGAGAAGCAATAAATTCTTTAGAATATTTGGAAATATGTGTATTGTATTTACCTTTGCACTCCCTAATGCCAAGAAGTTGTTTTAGGGCAAGAATAAATTTTTGAGAAATGAAAAAAGGTATACATCCTGAGAATTACAGAGAAGTGGTATTTAAAGATATGTCAAATGACCACACATTCATTACCCGTTCAACTGTGAATACCAAGGATTCCATTGAACTTGATGGTACTAATTATCCATTGGTTAAAATTGAGATATCCAATACTTCACATCCGTTCTATACAGGTAAGATGAAGTTGGTTGATACTGCTGGTCGTGTTGATAAGTTCAATAAGCGATTTGGTGACCGTAAACAAGTACGTGTTCAGAAGTAATCTGAATTCGGTTTTTGATATTCTAGGGAGGGTACAGCGATGTACCCTCTTTTTTTTCGGTCTGGCGGAATATAAGTACTTTTGGATTTTTAATAACCTTTACAAAAAGATATTGTGGGAGTGAAATTAGGAGAAAATATTTTTATGGATTTTGGGGATGATGATTCAGATTTTATCCCATTGATTTCTGATGGTAAGGATGAAGATATAAATAGTACGGATGTTCCGGATAGTCTACCGATACTTCCTTTAAAGAATACAGTATTATTTCCGGGTGTGGTTATCCCGATAACGGTTGGTCGCGAGAAATCCGTGAAGCTAATTAAGGAGCTGTATAAAGGAAATCGTAAGATTGGGGTTCTTGCTCAACGAGATCCATCTGTTGAAGACCCTGGAAAAGAAGACCTGCATAAGGTTGGAACCTTGGCTGACATAGTGAAAATTCTGACTATGCCAGATGATACAACTTCGGTCATTATTCAGGGAAAACGACGCTTTCATCTGGATGAATTAATCTCAGATGACCCTTACTTACTCGGACGTGTTACAGCACTTGAGGAAGTGAAACCAATTGATAACCAGCAGGATTTTGATGCTGTGATCGGCTCTGTTAAGGATATGGCATTGAAAATTGTTCAGTATTCCTCAAATATTCCACAAGAAGCTAGCTTTGCATTGAAGAATATTGAAGGGGCGAATTTTCTGGTGAACTATATCTGCTCTAACCTTGATGTAGATATTGATCAAAAACAGCTGCTTCTGGAGATGGATAATCTTAAAGAAAGAGGCATAAGATTGCTGGAGTATCTTTCATTGGAGTATGAGAAACAAAAGCTCAAAAAGGACATTCAGGATAAAGTTAAGCTGGAGCTGGATCAGCAGCAGCGAGAGTATCTTCTGAATCAACAGATGAGAACCATTCAGGATGAATTAGGAGGGAATCCTATTGATCAGGAAGTGCTTGAGATGAAAGATAGGGCTAAAGCTAAGAAATGGTCTGAGCAAGTTGCAAAAGTTTTTGAAAAGGAACTTGACAAATTGTCGCGTATTAATCCGGCTTCTGCAGAGTATTCTGTGCAGCTAAATTATCTGGATACTCTTCTGGATCTGCCATGGGGAGATTATACTAAGGATAATTTCAATCTAAGAAGAGCCAAACGCATTCTTAATGAAGATCATTCAGGATTAGATCAAATCAAAGAAAGAATTCTTGAACATCTTGCGGTACTAAAATTGAAAGGAGATCTTAAATCACCAATTTTATGCCTTTATGGCCCTCCCGGCGTTGGGAAAACCTCTTTGGGGAAATCTGTTGCCAGAGCTTTAGATAGAAAATATGTTAGGATGTCTCTCGGAGGAATGAGAGATGAATCTGAGGTGAGAGGACATCGGAAAACTTATATTGGTGCGATGCCTGGAAGAATTATTCAATATATTAAACGGGCGCAATCATCTAATCCAGTATTTATTCTTGATGAGATTGATAAGGTAGGCAGTGATTTTAGAGGTGATCCTTCTTCAGCTTTATTGGAAGTATTAGACCCTGAGCAGAACTCAGCCTTTTATGATAACTTCCTGGAAATGGAATATGATCTGTCAAAAGTTCTGTTTATCGCTACCGCAAATAACCCAGCCAGCATTCATCCTGCTTTGAGAGATCGAATGGAGATGATCGAAATATCTGGTTATGTGGTTGAAGAGAAAATTGAAATCGCTGAAAATCATCTTATAAACAAGCAGTTGGAGGCGCACGGACTAGAGAAGAACCAATTTGCTTTTCCTAAGGCTATTCTTTCAGATATCATTGAAAATTACACAAGAGAATCTGGTGTTAGGCAACTCGATAAAAAGCTCGCTAAGGCCATTAGGCAACTAACAAAGAAAGTGGCTCTGAAAGAAAAGGTGCCAGCAACCATAACAATTGATGATATTAGAAGTTTACTAGGACCGCCTGAAGTGATTCGAAGTAAATATCAGGGTAATGAATATGCTGGTGTTGTTACTGGTTTGGCCTGGACAGAAACAGGAGGTCAGATTCTATTTGTGGAAAGTAGTCTGAGCAAGGGTAAAGGCAATCTTACTCTTACAGGTAATCTTGGCGATGTTATGAAGGAGTCTGCGATGCTTGCTCTCGAATATATCAAGTCTCATGGTGATCGACTCGGACTCCAACCAGAAGCATTCGAGAAGTGGAATGTTCATATCCACGTGCCTGAAGGAGCTATTCCTAAGGATGGCCCATCAGCTGGTGTTACAATGGTAACTTCACTTGTGTCGTCATTCACTCAAAGGAAATTGAAGGCCCATCTGGCTATGACAGGTGAAATTACTCTTCGCGGACGTGTGTTGCCAGTGGGTGGAATTAAGGAGAAGATTCTTGCGGCTAAGCGTGCTTCAATAAAAGAAGTTCTTCTTCCTGCCGATAATAAAAAGGACGTTGATCAAATTAAACCGAAATATTTGAAAGGTTTACGAATTAATTACGTTAGTTCTATTAAAGATGTTCTTGATTTGGCGCTGCTGAAGCAAAGAGTCAAGGATTACGTAAATATTAGCTGATATTGGGAAAACCCTGGGCAAAACTCCTAAGACCCGACTCTCTGTCGGGCTTGCAAATGGTTCAGCTCATCCGTTACGGAGCGCTGTTTGCGATGGGTATTGTTTTGGCCAAGTCTAATTTTTCACAAGAATCCATTGGAAATTTCGAAAGCCTCCTATTCCTTACCGGAGCAGTTAGCTTTTTCTGGGTTACCGGAATAATTCAATCTTTACTACCTCTTTATAATAAGAGTAATAGTCTTGGTACTGGTAGTGATGAAAGACGATCACCCGAGCTATTCAATGCTTTTCTGATGTTAATCCTGTTTTCGATTTTTGCGGCAGGCTTAGTATTGCTGGTGGGTAAATGGCTTTCGGGGTTCCTGAATGCTGAACTTGGACAGTACTTGATATATTATGTAGCTGCCTTTGTGCTTTTTCAATCACCTTCCAGCCTGATTGAGTATATCTATCTGCTGAAGAAGAAGCCAAGGCAAATGATCCGTTATGGTTGGCTTGCTTTTGGGTTTCAGTTTCTTTCTGTTTCAATAGCTATTGTGCTTGAACTTGAGCTGAAATGGGTATTGCTTGCTCTCGTTGGGAGCTCTCTGATACGGTTTATATGGCTTCTTGTTATCCTGAGAAAATACAGCGAGTTCAAATTCTCAGCAAGCTTCTTTAAAGAGCACTTGTTTTTGGGCTTACCTATAGTCATTTCAGTTCTACTAAGTGGGTCTGCCCAATATGTGGATGGCTTGATAATTACAGGGTATTATGATCAGGCAGTGTTTGCGGTTTTTAGATATGGTGCACGTGAATTGCCTCTGGTGGCTCTGCTTGCACATGCACTTAGCAGCGCTATGGTACCTGAAATAGCACAGCAGGGTGCTGTGAAAGGATTGAAAAATCTCAAAAACAGGTCTTCAGAACTGGCTGCTTGGCTTTTTCCCGTAACTCTGGCTCTGATCCTTAGTAGTCATGTGCTATTTCTACTCCTATATGAAGAGCGCTTTATTGAAAGTGCTACGATATTCAATATTTATCTCCTTGTAATTAGCACACGTCTGCTGTTTCCCCAAACTCTGCTTATTGCCTTTAAAAAGACGAACTTTCTAATGATAGCTTCTGCACTTGAGCTGGTGATGAATATTGGACTAAGCCTTATTTTTATTCAGTTTATGGGAATCAAAGGAGTTGCATACGCAACATTGGTGGCATATTTGTTCGAACGAATCGTTCTGATTGTTTATGTAAAATTGATTCTTGGATTTCCTGTTTCGCAATATACAAACCTAAGAAAACATATTATTTGGACAGGAGTGATAGTCCTCGCATTTATTTTTACTGAACTTTATTTTGGTGATGTTCTTAATCATCTGTTTTTGTAACTTTATCATCGTATAGAAATGATCATGAATAAAACAACTCGAATTCTGCTTTTTGTTATCCCTTTGATCCTTCTGGGTTTTGCAATCTGGCAGCTTAGTAATATTGTTGCTTTTATTTTAGTGGCTTTTGTTATTTCGATGGTGGGAGAGCCCATGGTTAGCTTGCTAGGAAAGCTTAGAATAAGATCATGGTATTTTCCACGATGGCTGTGCTCATTGATTACCCTGATTTTAATATGGATTCTCCTTTTTGTCTTTTTTAGGTTCTTTATCCCTCTGCTTGCTCAAGAACTTCAATACTTTGCCACTCTCGATATGCAATCTGTTTTCAATAGTCTGGATGAGCCGATATCCAAAATTGAGGCAATCATCTCAGATTATAAGCTGTCAGTTGATGAGGGGTTTACAATAAAGGGCTGGGCAGCTGAGACTATTTCTGAACAAGTTGGTGTAGAGAAGATTACAACTGTAATCAAAGGTATAGCAGGTGCTGTTGGAAATATATTTGTAGCTTTTGTTGTTATTTCGTTTACCTCTTTCTTCTTTATGAAAGAAGCTTATCTTTTTGAAAACTCATTGGTGCTATTTTTTCCTGAAGACCAGGAGAAAAAAATTAGTCATGCCCTGAGTTCTATTACTCGATTTTTGAAAAGGTATTTTATTGGCGTGACCTTGCAAATCACAGGGATTATCATAATAAATTCAATTGGATTGTCTATTGTAGGATTAGATTTCAATACTGGGGTGACCATTGCCTTGATCTCTGGAATATTGAATGTTATTCCGTATATCGGACCACTAATTGGAATTATGGTTGGTTTGTTTATTGGTACTGCAGTTAGTGTTCCAATGGATTTTTATTCAGAACTACTACCTCGATTGTTCTATATATTTTTAGCCATGGAGTTCACTCAAGTTATAGATAATGTGGTTTTTCAGCCTCTTATTTTTTCAAAATCTGTGATGGCTCACCCTCTTGAAATATTCTTGGTGATAATTTCTGCTGGTACTCTGGGGGGAGTGGTGGGAATGATTTTGGCAGTGCCAATTTACACTGTTCTTCGGGTAGTGGCCAAAGAATTCATGAACCATAGCAAGCTGGTGCAGAAGCTCACTGAAAGGCTTTGACCTGAGTGTCATTTTCTCAACTCATCCAGATTTGCTTGTCCTCCATATCCAATCAAATCTACTTGATCTTCATGCAACTCCAGTATTCCATAAGAAAGCTCCAGCCCTTCTACCATTCCACGGAGGGTCAATAAATGTACGCCATTTACTTCCTGATATCCTCCCCGGTGATCATGACCACTGATCCACCATGCCTCTCCGGGGTGATCTGATAATAATTGTAACATATATTCATAGCCCCAAAGATTATGTGCATTACCCGGAAATAATGGTTGGTGGCAAAATACTATGAGGTTCATCTTTTTTGTGCTGGCTATTTCCATTTGAGTCTTAAGCCAGGCTATCTGCTTTTCTCCAAGCCCGCCATTCCAATCATACGCATTTGGAGCATTTTGAGCTTTGAGTGTTTCAAGCTTGCGCTTAGCTTTCCAATATTTCAAGCTGTACCATGAATGAGCAACAATGCTGTTGTCAAGGCCATTGAGAAAAACCAGATGCCACTTACCAATAGTTTGAGAATGGTAAGCCTTTGAATGCCCCGATTTAGCAGTAACTCGTATTTTATTAAATGAACTAACAGAATAATCATGATTTCCCGGGACGAAAATAATCGGATGTCGGGATTCTGATAATAACGCTTCAACAGGTTTAAAACTCTTATAGTCCCTGTCAATCCGATCTCCCAATTCTACCAAAAAATCCAGATCCTCCGTGTTGAGATGCTTA
The DNA here is from genome assembly GCA_023145515.1 of Bacteroidales bacterium. Lineage (GTDB taxonomy): Bacteria > Bacteroidota > Bacteroidia > Bacteroidales > UBA12481 > JABHCC01. Next base: position 8,720 of record JAGLDP010000068.1, on the reverse strand, counting down.
AGCATTTTAGGGATTTTTTCCAGACTTTGCCGGTAGTGTCTGGAGCCAGCTGCTGGACCGTCATAATATTGAATATCTGTATATAGGCCAATGCGAATAATATTTGTGAGAGATTTTTGTCCGTATCCATTTAATCCGATAATGAGCAAGCTGATTATGAGTGTGGTTTTTCTATTCATGTTTAAAAGTAACTGTTTTTATTATTGTTTGTTTCTGCCCCTTGAAATTGATAACTTCGGAGCTTGCTGTAACCAAGCCATTTTCTAAATGAGCATATAAAAACTAGTGTTATAATGGAAAAGAAAAAGACATTAAAGCGGAGAGATTTTTTGAGAAATTCTCTGGCCACTGCTGCTGCTTTTACAATTGTTCCCCGACACGTATTAGGCGGTCGTGGATATACTGCCCCAAGTGATCAACTTACTAAGGGTATCATAGGTGTAGGAGGAATGGGTCGCGGACACATACCTTACGAGGGGACTAAATTGCTTGCTGTTTGTGATGTGGATCGAACTCATTTGAAACGTGTGTTGGATTCAGTTGGTAAAGATGTAAGTGGATATTCGGATTTTAGAGAATTACTCGCTCGTCAGGATATTGATGTTGTGCATATTGCCACACCTCCACATTGGCACGGACTAATGTCTATTGCTGCTGCTCAGGCTGGAAAAGATATTTGGTGTGAAAAACCCATGACCCGTACTATTGGAGAAGGCATAGAGGTCGTGAAGGCTGTGAAACGTCATGGCAGCATGTTCAGATTGAATACATGGTTTAGATTTAAGGATAATTTCTATGGCTTAGGAACTGATGTGAAGCCACTCAAGAAATTGGTCGATAGTGGAATGCTTGGTTGGCCTTTAAAGGTTACTGTTAGCGGTATTACAGGTTATAACTGGAAGTTCTACTGGAGCGGAAAGCATAACCTTAAGCCAATGCCAGTACCCGAAGAATTGGATTACGATATGTGGTTGGGGCCAGCTCCTTACAAGCCTTATAACCCAGAACGTGTTCATTCTGTTTTTAGAGGATACTGGGACTATGATGGAGGTGGTTTAGGAGATATGGGTCAGCATTATCTTGATCCAGTGCAATATCTGCTTGGTAAGGATAATACCAGTCCGATACGTGTAGATGTTGATGCTCCTCAGCAGCATTCAGATGCTGTTGGGTCTTGGAGAAGAATCGAATACACCTATGCTGATGGCTGTAAGATTATTCTTGATGGTGAAAATAAAGACAAGGACGCAGCATATATTGAAGGTCCTGATGGAAAAGTTTTCCGTGGATTTAAATCAGATATTCCAAACCTTGCTCAGAAAATTGCAGCTATGCCAGATCCGGAACCTCAGATTGGCATTTTCTCTGACTCAGTTAGAAGTCGCCAGAAATTTGCATTGAATGAAGAAAACGGACACCGGTCTGCAACCGTTGTGAATATGGGGATTATTGCGGTAAGACTCGGAAGATCACTTGATTATGATCCTGTTGCTCAGCGTTTTATTAATGATGATGAAGCAAATAGGATGATTTATCAACCAATGCGAGCTCCCTGGAGCCTTTAGAATGTAGAAAGCCGAATGTTGAATTTTTAATGATTAGAATGATGAAAACCTTATATAGATTAATTATCCTTTCGCTTGTTTTGGGTATGGCTTGGTCAGTGAATGCACAGGATCAAAGAACACTTGAAACTAAAGTGGCTGATATCCTGACACAAATGCCTACTCATGATCTTGCTCATCGAGACAGGTTGATGCAAGAAATGATTGCACTTGGAGAGCCCGGACTGGCTCAATTTACCAAAATGATTGTGGCACCAGGAACTGGCAATGATACTCAGGTGCGTTTTGCATTGGGAAATTTGAGCCATTTTGTTGGGCAGGGGAATATGGAAGAATCCAGAAAAATGGTTTCTGAAGCTTTTGTAGATGCGATTGAAGGAGCAGAAAATAAAGCTGTCAAATCTTTCTTTTTCTACCACCTTAATTTCTTTGGAAAAGATGAGGTGGTTCCGGTGGCAACGAAATATCTTAATGATGAAAAGCTTGCCGAATCAGCAGCTGCTTTTCTGTTGAGTTGCGGTTCTCACACTTCAATTCATGCGATGATTGATGCTTTGCCAAAGCTGAGCGAAAAGAATAGAATAACATCTGTTATGGCTATTGGAGAATCAGGGATATCTTGCGCATTAGCAGCAGTTACAGCACTCTTGGAATCCAGTAATTCTGAAATGAAAAAGGCTGTATTAGGAGCCTTGGCCGAAATAGGTGATCCTTCTTCATACAAGTCTCTTATGAATGCTGCCAAGACTGTTGGGTATAGATATGAACCTACTAAGTCAACAGCAGCTTTATTGAAATATGCTGAGCGTTTGGGCACGAAGGGAGAACTGGAACTCAGTGAGAAAATTTGTGAAACCTTGATTAAAAAATGTGTTGGTCCGGGGCAACAAACCTATGCTTTATCTGCAATAAGTATTCTTGTTGATCAGCAGGGATATGTAGCTTTAGAAAAATTGATCAAAGGGATAAAAAATCCGGATAAAAAATATCGTGGTGCTATTCTTAGATATGCAAAGCAGATAACTGATATAGCTGCTACCAGAGAGTGGATCGCAGTTTTTGACGAATTATCCTCACCTGCTCAGGCAGAATTAATGACATTCTTTGGTGATAGAGGTGATTTATTAGTATTGCCATCAGTTAAGAAAGGCCTTGTTTCAGATTCTCAGGAACTGAGGATAGCTTCAATGATTGCTCTGGGTAAATTAAAGGGTACAGAGGCAATTGATCCATTATTATATGTGATGGCAAAAGCTTCTGACGAAGAGATCAAAGAAGCGAAAGAAGTGTTGATAACAATAGTAGGATCTAATGAGCTGCCACTTCTGGTTGATAATTTCAAAAAGCAGAATAAATACGGACAGATTACGATTATTGAATTGTTGGCAAGTCGTCAGGCGAAAGACTATTTTGAGTTGGTAAGAAAGAATACCGCTAATGAAAATAGTGATATTCAGGCTGCTGCTTACAAAGCACTTGCTAAAGTGTCGGATTTATCCAACATGAAGTCTTTGATGAACCTGTTGATGTCAACAGATGAAGAATACTTAAAGGAAACTCAAAATGCTATTGTCGCGGCTGCTTCACAGGCAGAGGCAAATCATGCAAAACCAATTCTGGGTGCTTACTCAGAAGCTACTTCCATGCAATACAGATTTATCGGAATGTTACCTGAGCTTGGTGGACCAAAAGCATTGGTAGCTACTGCCAAAGCTTTTACTGAAGGAAATGCAAAGATGAAGAAGATTGCGTTTGAAGCATTGACTAACTGGAAAGATTATAGTGCCTCATCTGCATTGTTTGATATATGCAATTCAGGTAGTAGCGATTATCAGGCAAAAGCATTTGCAGGGTATGTCAGGCAGATAAAATCTGCTGCAATTCCGGCAGATCAGAAATTATTGCTCCTCAGGAAAATTATGCCTCTGGCTGCTAATTCTGATCAGAAACTATTAGTGGTAAAGGCCCTGAACAAGAATAAAACTTTCCTCAGCATTATTTTCCTTAGCAAACTTATGGATGATAAGGTTCTGGCTAATGAGGCTGGAAGAGCTATTGCAGATATTGCTTTACCTCCCTCAGGTAGCAAAGAGGGTATGTATGGAAGTGTGGTCAGAGAGATATTAGAAAAGGCAGCTAAGGTAATTAGTGGTGATGAATCTGATTACATAAAGGCTAATATTAATCGCTGGCTTGAGCAAATGCCAAAGACTGAGGGTTATGTTTCTATGTTTAACGGAACTGACCTTACTGGATGGCAGGGATTAGTGAAAAATCCAATAGCAAGAGCTAAAATGAGCGAGAAAGAATTGGCTGCTGCACAGATCAAGGCTGATGCAAGACTTCCTGAGATGTGGACTGTTAAAAATGGCGAAATTTGGTTTACAGGATCTGGTTATGAAAACCTTTGTTCCAAGAAAGATTATGCAGATTTTGAAATGCTTGTAGATTGGAGGATAAATGATAAAGGTGACAGCGGAATTTATCTAAGAGGTACTCCCCAGGTGCAGATCTGGGATACATCTCGTGTAGAAGTTGGTGCTCAGGTGGGATCAGGTGGCCTATATAATAACCAGAAGAATCAAAGTAAACCTTTGATGGTAGCAGATAACCCAATTAATGATTGGAGTACTTTCTATATCAAAATGATTGGAGAACGGGTTACTATCTATCTAAACGGTCTACTGGTGGTTGTTAATGTTATTCTGGAAAACTACTGGGATCGATTACAGCCAATTTTTCCTTCCGGACCAATAGAGCTTCAAGCTCATGGAACTGATTTGGCTTTCCGCGATGTTTATGTTAGGGAAATCAATTCAGATGAGTATAATCTTAGTGTTGAAGAGAAGGTTGATGGCTTTGTTAGCTTATTCAATGGAAAAAACCTGAATGGATGGATAGGGAATCATACTGATTACCTGGTTGAGGATGGTGAAATTGTGATTCGTCCGAAAAGAGGTGGACATGGTAACCTTTATACTGAAAAAGAATATACAGACTTCAATTATCGCTTTGAATTTCAGCTGACTCCAGGGGCAAATAACGGTCTCGGAATCCGTACTCCTCCCGGAGGGGATGCTGCATATCTAGGTATGGAAATACAGATTTTGGATAATACTGCACCCATATATGCAAATCTACAACCATACCAATATCATGGTTCTGTTTACGGCGTGATTTCAGCAAAAAGAGGATTTCTTAAGCCTGTTGGAGAATGGAATTCAGAAGAAGTAATTATCCAGGGTACCCGGATCAAGATTATTCTCAATGGCGAGGTGATTTTAGATGGCGATATTGCTGATGGCAGAGACAACGGAACAATGGATCATAAGAATCATCCCGGACTATCAAACGAGAAAGGGCATATTGGTTTTCTTGGTCATGGCTCCGTAGTGAAATTCAGGAATATCAGAATTAAGGAATTGTAAAAGGATATCTTGGTAAGAGTGTTATTGGAATTTCTTGGTAACTGAAAGGAAGCTTGCCGCAAGTGGTTTTTTGCTTGTAAAAAGGTTGACCCGACCGCGGTGTTGCAATGCGGTTCGAAAAGCGTGATCTTATTGCTAACAGTGTCCCCCTGTCTTTATATAGCTCTAATGATCTTGGTTCAGCCAAACCTCCTTCTTGTTCCAGTTTAGCAGCACCCGTCGGGTCAACCGATTACCCTTGTCTTTCCGTTATAAATGTAAGTAAATTGGATGTAAATATCAATATATCAGGCTGTTGGGTGACGAATGAATTGTTGTGTAAGTAGTTTGGGCTTATAAATGAGTAGGATTTGGATATATGTGCAGTTAGTCTAACTTCGCTTCATTAATACTTCCAGCTTATGGTTAAGGAAATAAAAACAATTCAGGAACTACTTCATAATAGTTTTGTCTCATTCTCAGAGCAGCCCGCATTAGGATTTGTTGACCAAAAGATGTTTACTTATGGTGAACTCAGCTTGCTGATTGAACGTCAGGTTTTTCGTTTTGCTAAATTGGGGATAAAGCCAGGAGACAAAGTAGCTATAGTAGGTACTAGCAGTCCAAATTGGGTGATAGCATATTTTAGCATTCTTTGCCATGGTGCTATTGCAGTGCCTGTTTTACCTGATTTTACAGCTGAGGAAATTGAAAACGTATTGATTCATTCTGAATCCAGGATGGTGTTCGTATCTTCAAAGCTCTACAAGAGAATTACACAAGCGGTGCGCCAAAATATGGATGCCATGATTTTGCTCGATAATATGGGCGAAATTCCAAATGACACTTCTAATGACGATTTATCTAAAGTAGAAGAGTACAGGGGAGATGGAAGGATGGATGCTTGTCTCAATGAAGTTAAACCTGATGATTTAGCTTCAATAATTTACACTTCTGGTACTACAGGAAGCTCTAAAGGAGTAATGCTAAGTCATCTGAATTTGGCAACTAACATTAGACAGTGTGCAAGTATTGAGCCTCTTGGCGTTGGAGAGGTGTTTTTGTCTATTTTACCACTTTCCCATTCCTTGGAAAATACTGTTGGATTGCTACTTCCCATAGCCTTTGGCGCTAGAATTTTTTATCTTGAAAAACCGCCAACTGCTTCAGTTTTGGTTCCCGCGCTCAGAAAGGTTCAGCCAACATACTTTTTAAGTGTGCCGATGGTGATTGAGAAGATATATAAACTTCAGATAAAGGCGAAATTTGTACGTAGCCCGGTTCTTAGAAGGTTTTACCGCATACCTGTGATTCGAAAAACTTTACACCGTATCGCAGGAAAGCAGTTGTTAAAAACATTTGGTGGACGACTGAAATTTTTCGGAATAGGTGGAGCAAAACTTGATGCTTCCACTGAGCGTTTTCTGAGTGAAGCGAAATTTCCATATGCTATAGGGTATGGACTTACTGAAACTGCTCCATTTTTGGCAGGTGACGGTGTTAAACTAACCCGGTTCCAGTCTACAGGAAGACCTGTACATAGTGTGGAGATGAAAATACATGATCCTGACCCCATAACAGGAGAGGGAGAAGTTTGGGTTAGAGGTGAAAATATCATGAAGGGGTATTATAAAGAGCCGGAACTTACCAGACAGGTTTTGTCTGAAGATGGTTGGTTCAGGACAGGTGATTTAGGAATAATGAATAGTGAACGCTATTTATACATTAAAGGTAGATTGAAGAATGTTATTGTTGGCTCATCTGGTGAGAATATTTATCCTGAGGAAATAGAATCAGTGATCAATAGGTTTAGCCATGTATTAGAATCTGTTGTAGTTGAGCGCGAAGGCAAACTAATAGCTTTGGTTTATTTTAATATGGATGAGATTGAAAAACAATTTCATCACTTGAAAGCTGAAGCTAAAAGACAGGCAGAAACCAAAGCACTGGAGTTGGTTAAGGATCTTCGCGGTTTTGTTAACCAAAGAGTTAATAAATTTTCGCAAATCCAGATAGTAGTTTCGCAACTGCAGCCATTTGAGAAAACTGCAACCAAGAAAATCAAGCGATACTTGTATAAGTAGAGGATATATTACTATATACCTGAAATGCTGATAAGGCTGTCTTGAACCTTAGAGTGAATTTTGATACTCATTCTTTTCTTAAAGGGCAGCTGATTGAACATTTCACGACTTAGCCTTACTTCTTTTTTAAGGTCATTTTCCCCAATAGAAAACCCTGCCCTATACTGTAGATCCTTATAACTGGATAACAGTTGTAGCTGCTCGCGGCGGGTAACTATTTCGGCATCATTATTCTCAAAACTCTGCTTAAAGGCAGAATCCAATACGAAAAATCGATCGGCAGTTTCAAACATAATTACCTGAAAATCACCCTGCTGAATACCTGTTATTAGTCGAAACTCAAGCTCCCCATCTGTTTTCTGAGGTTTTTTCTCCTGATAAACAGACCATATTATAAATGGAATGGCGATAATCATGATTATTAATCTTATGGCTTTGTTTTGTGGACTTGAAGTTTTCATGAGCAGTTTAGATAATGTGAGATATTTTCTCTTGTGATAATATCAATAGCAGAATACTTTACCGGGTCAACAGTTTGTTTTTGTACTATTACTGAATAGAGTGTTTGAATACCCTGGTAGCCTTGTTCTTCAGGCTGCTGACTAATTAGAAAGTCGATCATTTCTTCTTCCAAGAGCTCCATGTTTTGTGGTACAAGATCAAACCCGAGTAAGCGGATATTTTGTATGCCTAGCTGCTTCAATGCCCTGGCAATTCGATACACCTTTGATCCGGTTACAAAAATCCCTGCGATTAATTCATTTTTATTAAGTGCTATTTTTAGAATAGACACAAGCTCCTCAATTCCTTGAGTATGTATGTCATGCACAGAAATATTCACAGGTAAATTTCTCAAAAGGAAGTAGTCTTTAAACCCCTTATATCTTTCAGTGAAATGATACAATTGATCTTTTTCGCTGGTAATATTAAAGACAAGATAGGATGCATCTTTTGGATTACCCATTCCTAAAAGACGTGCAGCTACATGTCCTGATTGGCATGAATTCTGACCAATAAATCTTATTGATCTCTTATAATCCAACTGAGTGTCAATGAAGGTAAGAGGTAAATCATGCTGCTGGCATTTTATGAGGAACTTTTTCGACTCAGAAAAAAATACTGGAGCTAAAAGTAGTCCGTCTGGTTTGTTTTTCAGAAGCACTTCACCCTTTTGTCTAAAATCATTGATGTCATTTTGCGAAAAAGTTTGAATATCCAATCTGACCCCATATGCTTTAAGTTCCTCTCCGGCTTTAATAACACCTTTAAGAGGAGCTTCCCAATAGGGATTGTGATTTGAACCGGCAGGTATTAAGACAGCAAAATGATGTAATTTTTGCGAGGCCAGGGTGCTGGCCAGTAGATTGGGCTGATAGTCTAATTCATTAATTATAGCCAGAATCTTTTTTCTGGTGCTCGGCGATACCTCACCCCGGTTATGAATCACACGATCAACAGTGCCTGTGGATACTCCCGCCTTTTTAGCGATGTCTTTTATTCGGGATTGCTTATTACGCATGTACTTTTTGATCCATTAGTTGCTTAAAGATAAAAAAAATGTGAACTTCGTGTGCGCACACGGCACTTTATATTAATTGTGATGAAACTAGGAAAGTATTCAATTGGAATCGGTGATAGATTTGGCCATCAGGGGCAAGCTCAAC
>JAGLDP010000067.1 GCA_023145515.1 Bacteroidales bacterium | reverse complement strand
GTTGCTACAAATGGAGCAAAGAAAGCCCCTACGTTGATTCCCATATAGAAAATCATATAAGCTGTATCCCTAACTTTATCGTATTTGGGATTGTCATACATCTGACCCACCACAGCTTGCAAGTTCCCTTTGAATAGTCCATTACCAAAGGCAATTATTCCTAATGCACCGAAGGTAATGACTTGAGGAAGGTCAGGAACAGCCATAATGATATACCCACCAAACATAATAATCTGGCCAAACATTATAACAGTTTTGTATTTACGCGTTGCATCTGCAAAAATACCGCCAACCAAGGCGAGTGCATAAATAGCAAAGTAAAACCAACTGTACACATCGCCAGCAATGGTCTCACTTAAACCATATTTGGCTTGCAGAAAAAGAACGAGGATTGCCATCATCGTGTAGAAGCCAAAACGTTCTCCCATATTGGTAAAAAACGCTACATAAAGTCCTTTTGGGTGTTCTTTGAACATATTATTTGATTTAGTTATTACCCACTCAAACTGGTGAAGAGCACAAATATATAAAGTCTTTTTAAAAGGCTTCAATTATTGGCAATTTTGAGTTAGATTTATTCTTTTTCAGATATGACTTGAATATGAAAATTCTGAATACTGATCAAGTTAGGAAAGCTGATGCTTATACTATTCAAAATGAGCCAATAAGATCACTTGATCTAATGGAGAGGGCAGCTATTCAACTGTTTCATGAATTTACACGCCTTTATCCAAATCCAAGGAAAGTGGTGGTTTATGCCGGTCCGGGTAATAACGGTGGGGATGGTATTGCACTGTCTCGTATGTTAGCTGAGAATAATTATCCTGTTGACTTAAATATTTTAGACTTAGGCAATGGTTTATCTTCTGATGCGGAAGATAATGTCAGGCGTTTGCCCGAAGTGGCTTGGCTGAAGACTTATATGATCAAGGATGATGAAGAGATGTATTTTCCTGATGCAGAATATATTATAGTTGATGCGCTATTTGGATCAGGACTCACACGCCCATTAAGTGGAGTGCCTGCTCGCTTGGTTCACCATATTAATAATTGTTCTAATGATCTGCTTGCCATTGATATCCCTTCAGGTCTTTTTGGTGATGATAATACAAATAACCCTATGACTGCGGTAATCAGAGCTAATAATACTCTGAGCTTGCATTGCCCAAAACTGGCCTTTATGATGCCGGAAAATGAGGAGTTTGTGGGTGATTGGAAAGTGCTGCCAATTGGACTTGATGATGATTATAACAACTCATTGCACGGTTTGGGGTACGTGATTGATTTAAACCATGTGCGCAAAATATTAATAAAGCGGAATAAGTTTGATCATAAAGGTCATTTTGGTCATGCTCTTCTTCTAGCCGGAACAGCAGGAAAGCTGGGAGCCGCTGCACTTGCTGCAAAGGCATCCTTAAGAAGTGGTTTAGGTTTGCTGACATGTCATGTACCGGAGATAGCTCTACCTATACTTCAATCTATTGTTCCGGAAGCTATGCTGAGCCTGGATGCCGACATAAATGAATGTTCCGTTTTGCCAGATTTGACTCCTTATTCTGCAGTTGGAGTTGGTCCGGGAATAGGAATCAGACAGAAACAAGTGGATTTATTAACGACTCTGTTAGGGAAAGGAAATGAGCCTATGGTACTGGATGCAGATGCTCTAAATATTCTTGCTGCAAATCCTGATCTTATCGCAAAGCTTCCTCCCAAAACTGTATTAACTCCTCACCTGGGTGAGTATAAAAGATTATTTGGCGAGGATGATAGCCATTTTTCAAGACTTCAGAGGCTGAAAAAAATATGTCATAAGCACAACTTGATTGTTGTACTAAAGGGGGCCCACACTGCAGTAGTTATGCCAAATCAGGATATTTGGTTCAATAATAATGGTAACCCGGGAATGGCTACAGCCGGATCAGGAGATGTACTAACCGGAATAGTTTTATCTTTACTCGCCCAGAAATATCCACCAGAAGAAGCTGCGATTCTGGCAGTATATTTGCATGGGGCTGCAGGCGATATTGCAGCTCAAAGCATTGGAGAAGAATCGTTACTTGCTAGTGATATTGTCGAGAAAATTGGACAAGCATTTATTGAAATACATTAATTATGAGACGAATATCCGCATTATTACTTAGCTCTGTTCTGATTCTTTCAGTATTATTCGGACTAGGTTCATGTACAACTACAGAGTATTTTATCAATAAGACAAAGGTTGAAAAATTAGTTCCTGGTAGTCCGCCGAGTATGTCAGGCATTGATTATGCACTGCCTCTTACGGTATTGGACGTAGAGGTGATAGCTGAGAAAACTATTACTAAACCAGGTCCGTTCGCAGATTATGCTGAAAGGTATCTTGGAGTTTCTGATGTTCCTACACGTGAAATAACAGAATGGATAATCAAAGATATTAATCTTAAATCACATGCGGAGCGTGATCCTGGTCAGGTGTATCGTGTTGAGGCAGAGGGTGTTTCAAAGGCAGGCATGGTTCGTTTGGATGAAAGAGGAATTATTGTTGGAGTGAATATGCCTATCAGCTCTCTGCAATCACATCCATATTCGGTTTTCGAGAAAACTGGCAATCATCAGGTTTTTATTCCGGAGTATTCAGATCTGACTATTCGGAAGAATACTGAGCCGATGATGGATACTATTTACAGAGTAGTACGCACTGATACTTCATTTACAAGATTACCATTGCTAAAATCACAGGTTAGCCAGAAGACTCTTATGAATCAGGCAGAGGAGGCTGCTAATCTGATTATGAAACTCAGAAAAAGAAGATTTTTCCTTCTTACCGGAGAGTACGCTTACAGACCAGAAGTTCAAACTCCTATGCCTGAAGGAGAGGCCCTGGAGATTATTATTAGAGAATTGGCCCAGTTGGAATATGATTATGTGTCATTGTTTGTTGGTCGAACAATTAGAGAAACAAAACAATTGAAATTTAGCTATAATCCCTCAGGATCCGGACAAACAGAAGCTGATGACTTGTTTGTTTTCTCAAGGTTCAGAGGGGTGTTGCCTGCCGGAAATTCAAATGGTGACCCTGTGCGGATTCAATTATCCAGAGTAGATGATATCGAAGGGATGTACTCAAATGATGAATTTGTTGTTAAGGATGAAAAAACTATAATTGAAAAAGGTCTGGCCTATAGGGTTCCCGGACAAGCAGTTGTTAGTATTAGTCTTAATAATGAGGATTTAATAAATATGCCTCTGTTGATTGCTCAGTATGGAGTTATTCAATATCTGCCATCCAAACTTTTTGAACAAGAAAATATTGGGGTTGAGTTTTATCCACAAACAGGACTTGTTAAGCATATCTTTAATTCCTCAGGATTGAAGTAGATTTTCTTACATTTACGGCTCAAATTTTAATTCACTAAAAAAAATTAAATATGAATGCTATTGCGACATCATTAAGAGATTCTAAGAAAGCGAGATGGACCGCGCTTGGGATTCTTTCTTTTACAATGTTTGCCGGATATCTTTTTAATGAAATTGTATCACCAATGAAACCCATGATCGATCGTATTTACGGTTGGGATGGATCAGATTTTGGCATGTTCTTCAGTGCCTATGGTTGGTTCAATGTATTTTTTGTTATGCTGATTATTGTTGGTATGCTGCTTGACAGACTGGGAATCCGATTCAGCACAATAACCTCCGTGATAATAATGATTGCTGGTGCCAGCGTTAAGTATTATGCATTTAAACATGATTTTGGAGGAGCCGAGTTATTCGGATTTGATGCCCAACTCATGGTTGCCTCTCTGGGTTATGCTATGTTTGGAGTAGGAGTGGAATATGCCGGAATTACCGTCTCAAAAGCTGTGGTAAAATGGTTTAAAGGAAAGGAAATAGCAATGGCCATGGGAATGCAGGTTGCAATTGCTCGTATGGGTTCTTTTCTTCCACTTGCATTTGGCGCTAAGATTGCTGCTATGACCAGTATTCCTACAACCATTCTTTTTGGATTATTGTTTTTAATCATTGGCTTCATGGGATTTCTGGTGTACAATGTCTTGGATAAAAAGCTGGATGATGAAATATCTGAACAGAATACTAAAAAAGATGATGATGAAAAATTCCAAATTCGAGATCTTAAAGTAATTGTGACAAACAGAGGGTTCTGGTTAATTGCTGTTCTTTGCGTATTGTTTTATTCAGCTGTTTTCCCTTTCTATA
>JAGLDP010000066.1 GCA_023145515.1 Bacteroidales bacterium | reverse complement strand
ATTTAATGGTAAATAAATTTGGTGTTTCTGAAGAATGGGCGGGTTGGATTCCAAGTATTGTACCTTTTGGTACTATCTTTTTAACTCCCTTATTCGGTAGTATATATGACAGAAAAGGGAAGGGTGCAACAATTATGATTTTGGGAGCCGTTCTACTAATTATTGTTCATGTTGTTTATTATCTACCTGGACTTACAAGTGTTTACCTGGCATTTGCTAATGCGATTCTTTTGGGAATTGGTTTCTCTCTTGTGCCATCAGCGATGTGGCCTTCAGTTCCAAAAATTATTCCTGAAAAGCAGTTAGGTTCTGCTTATGCATTTATCTTCTGGATTCAGAACTTCGGACTTTGGGGAATACCATTGTTAATTGGTGTTGTATTAGAGAGAACTAATCCCGGTGTTTCTGAAGCAATGAAAGCAGGTGAGGATGTTACGTATAACTATGAAACTACCTGGTTGATTTTTGTTGGTTTAACTATTCTTGCTCTTTTTGTTGCCTTCTGGCTTAAAGCAGAAGATAAACGCAAAGGCTATGGTCTTGAATTGCCTAACATTCAAAAATAATAATCAAAAATATATATTATTATGAGTAAAGATATTCTGAATCTCGAGCCAGCTAGCTTATGGAAGCATTTCTATAGTCTGACTGAAATACCACGTCCTTCAAAAAAAGAAGCTGCCGTAATTAAATTCATGAAAGAATTTGGTGAATCACTTGGGCTTGAAACTATTGTTGATGAAGTTGAGAATGTTATCATAAAAAAGCCTGCTACACCGGGCATGGAGAATAGAAAAGGGATTGTTTTGCAAGGACATCTTGATATGGTGCCTCAGGCAAATTCAGGTTCAAGTTTTGATTTTGCGAAAGATCCGATTGATGCCTATATAGATGGGGACTGGGTGACAGCCAAGGGAACAACTTTAGGTGCTGATAATGGTATGGGAGTTGCTGCAGCTATGGCAGTTCTGGAGTCAAAAGACTTGGTTCATGGTCCGATTGAAGCATTGTTTACCATTGATGAGGAAACCGGAATGACAGGAGCCTTTGGATTGAAGGCTGGTCTGCTTGATGGTGATATTCTTTTAAATATGGATTCTGAAGATGAGGGTGAGCTTTATGTAGGTTGTGCAGGTGGAACAAATGCAAATATACGATTTGACTATACTGAAGAATCAGTTCCTGATAGCTATACTGCCTTGAAATTATCTGTTTTTGGTCTAAAAGGAGGTCATTCAGGAATAGATATTCCATTGGAAAGAGGTAACTCTAATATTTTGTTATTCAGATTTCTTTATGAAGCCTCACAAAAGCGAACTGTTCTGATTTCATCTATTAGTGGAGGAAGCTTGAGGAATGCTATTCCACGAGAATCATTTGCAGTTATTTTAGTTGCAAATGAAGAAGTGGCGAGCATAAATGAGGAGCTTGCTAGTTATGAGAAAGATGTGCAAGCAGAACTGTCATCAGCAGATCCCGGTGCGAAATTGACAATGGAAGAAGTTGAAACACCATCCAAAGTTATGGATGGCAACACTGCCACAAAGCTTATCAGAGCAATTTATGCTTGTCCTAACGGAGTAGTGCGGATGAGTATGGATATGGAAGGTCTTGTTGAGACTTCAACTAATCTGGCGATAATAAAGACTAATAATTCTGGTATTGATATTCAGTGTTTGCTGAGAAGTTCTGTAGATTCAGCTAGAGAAGATCTTAAAAATAAATTTTGCTGTGTATTTGAATTAGCCGAAGCAAAGATTGGATTTGATGGAGAGTATCCCGGTTGGAAACCCAATATGGATTCGCCTATATTAAAAGCTAGTCAAAAGGTTTATCAGGACATGTATGGAAAGATTCCTGAAATAAGAGCTATTCATGCGGGCTTGGAGTGTGGACTATTAGGAGGTGTTTATCCAAATTGGGATATGATGTCGTTTGGTCCAACCATTCGTTTCCCACATTCTCCTGATGAGAAGGTTAATATTGAGACTGTTGTGAAGTTCTGGGATTTTCTTGTTGAAATTCTGAAAAACGCACCAGAAAAATAGAAGTTACCTGCTACATGAGGATGGTTGCCTCCCGGTCAGGACCAACTGAAACGATAGTAATTGGAACTCCAATAAATTTTTCAATAAATCGAATATAGGAAGACAATTCCCTTGGTAGCTGATCTTTTGACCTAAGATCTGAAATATCGATTTTCCAGCCAGGCAGTTCAGTGTAAACTGGTTGACATGAGGCAATTGAATCAAAAGGAAATTGATCAGTAAGTTCTCCGTTAACCACATAAGAGCTTGCTACCTTGATAGATTCAATATCTGTAAACACATCCGCTTTAGTCATGATAAGTTTAGTAACTCCATTGAGCATCACAGTATATTTTAGAGCTACCAGATCTAGCCATCCGCATCTTCGGGGCCGACCCGTGGTTGATCCATATTCCTGTCCCTGATCACGCAAGAGCTGACCAATATCGTCATCAAGCTCAGTTGGAAACGGACCGCTTCCAACACGTGTGCAATATGCTTTGAAAATACCATATATCTCACCAATCCTTCCAGGGGCTACTCCAAGTCCGGTGCAAGCACCTGCGCACACTGTATTAGAAGAAGTAACAAAGGGATATGATCCGAAATCTATATCAAGAAGTGTTCCTTGTGCACCTTCAGCCAGTATGCTCTCACCTTTATCCATGGCTTGGTTTACAAAATATTCTCCGTCAATGAACTGAAAACGCTTTAATAATTCAATTCCCTCAAACCACAAGCGCTCTACTTCTTCCATATTCAACTCAACCTTAATTCCTTCAAGACTGGCTAGATGAATATTTCGCAATATTTCATACTTTTCTTTGAAATTGTCAGATTCAATATCACCTATACGTAGTCCTTGCCTGGCAACCTTGTCGGTGTAAGCCGGACCAATGCCTCTGAGAGTAGATCCGATTTTGAGATTTCCTTTAGCTTTCTCCTGGGCAGCATCCAGAACACGATGGGTAGGCAGAATGAGGTGAACTTTTCGGCTAATTACCAGTTTCTCAAAAACATCAACTCCTGCCTTAATCAGCTTATGAACTTCTTGGGTGAAAACTACCGGGTCAAGAACTACTCCGTTCCCAATAATGTTTGTTGTGTCTTGATTAAATATCCCACTGGGAATCAGATGCAAAACATGTTTTTGCCCATTAAATTCCAGTGTGTGTCCGGCATTCGGACCGCCTTGGAATCTTGCAACATTCAAATACTCAGGAGTTAGTACATCCACAATTTTTCCCTTACCTTCATCTCCCCATTGAAGGCCTAATAATACATCCATTTTCATTTTGGAGGATTTTTTTTTGATGATATCACTCAGTTGAAAATACTGACGTAAAAGTAGGAAATTTTCGGGATAGTTTTTGAAGGAAAAGCAAGAACTATAGGTTTATTTCTTTGAAGTTATTAGTCGCGTAAACTGAATCAATTTCCTTCATATGCTTATCTAAATCAGATTCGACATGGATCTTAACCGCATAATCTGACTCAGAGATTTTCACCATTTTTACTTTAACAATTTTAAAAAGCAATCCTGAAAGCGTATCCTTAACATACTTATTTCTAAGATATTTGAACTTGTTCAAGTGTAATACTGCTTTTTCCTGATTCATCCTAAGAATATAACCTTCAATTAGAAAAACTATTTTTCCTGACACTCAGCACATATACCATAAAAATACAAAGAATGGTGGACAATCTCAAAATTCATAATTTCCCCTGCAGTACTAGCTATTTCATGCATTCTGGGATCACAGAACTCTAATACCTTTCCACATTCAGTGCAAATCAAGTGGTCGTGTTGCTTACAAGCGTATGCTTTTTCAAATTGCGCAATATTTTTGCCAAATTGGTGCTTAATTACCAGGCCACAATCCAGTAATAATTCTATTGTATTATACAGAGTTGCTCTGGAAACTCTGTAATGGTTGTTTTTCATGTACAAGTAAAGAGTCTCAATATCAAAATGACCTTCTCTTGTATATATCTCTTCTAATATTGCAAATCGCTCAGGGGTTTTTCTATGCCCTTTTCGCTCAATGTAATCGATGAATATCTGCTTAACTGTGGACTTTATATCCTGGCAATCCATTGTTTAAATAGACTAATTAAAAATAGAGTACTAAAGTAGTATTTTTTTGTCAGGTTTTTTCAACACGTTTCACTGATTCAACACCCTTGAGCTTGCTTATGCTGAGAATGAGGTTGGCAAGGTCATCAGTATTGTGCACATATATATCTAGTTCTGCTTCAAAAATCCCATCTCTGGATTCAATATGCATAGATCTTATGTTGACATCTAGTTGCTTAGATATTGCGCTGGTAAGGTCATTAGCAAGTCCGATTCTATCAATTCCATCTGCTTTGATCTGCACGAGATGAGCCATCACCTTGTGGGCAGTCCATTTGGCCTGAATGATGCTTTCTGCCTGACTGCTAATTAGTTTTAGAGCAATAGGGCAATTTGATTTATGAATAATTATATCTTCGGATGTGTCAGGGTTAGTGTAGCCAATCACATCATCTCCCGGGATAGGGGCACAGCACTTGGCTAGCCTGTAATCAGGGTCCTCCTGATCTTCTCTGAGAATAAATGCGTCATCAGAATTACTATCAGTATCCTCATTTACATGCTCAGTACGACGACTAAACAATTCAAGTCCCCAAAATTTAACTTGCTTCTTTTTAGATCTTTTTTTAAGTATTTTCTTGAGATTCTCAAGAGTAACTATTTCTCTTCCTAACTTGAGATAGAGCTCTTCTTTAGTTTGAAGATCAAACTCTTCAAACAACTTTCTGAAAACGCTTGAATTAGGTCTGTAGTTGAGCTCTTTCAAGTTATCTTCAAGATCTTTTTGTCCTTTAGCAATTAGTTTTTTCCGTTGGTCTTTAAAAGCTGACTTTATGGCAGACTTTGCCCGGGCTGTTCTTACAATATCCAGCCATCCATATTGAGGTGTTTGTATGTCAGAAGTTAAAATCTCAACCTGATCACCAGCAATGAGCTTATAGCTTAAAGGAACTAGCTTGTGATTAACCTTTGCACCAATTGCTTTATGGCCCACCTGGGTATGAATTTCATAAGCAAAATCCAAGGCTGTGGCACCATTAGGCAATGATACTTCACGTCCTTTCGGACTAAAGGTGATAATTTCAGATTCAAAAAGGTTTAGTTTAAAGTCTTCCAGAAACTCAATATCAGACAATTCTTTTGATTGCAGTAAATCTGACACTTTTTTGATCCATTTGTCAAGTTCACCTTCAACAGATTCTCCTGTTTTATATTCCCAATGAGCGGCAAATCCTCTTTCGGCAATTTTATCCATTCTTTCAGAACGAATTTGCACCTCAATCCACTTTCCATGCGGACCCATTACTGTCATGTGCAAAGCCTCATATCCATTGGCTTTAGGATTACTCACCCAATCGCGTATTCGATCTGGCTTTACTTTAAATAGGTCAGTGACTAAGGAATAAATATACCAACATTGAGTTTTTTCTGCAATTCCGGGTTTGGGCTTAAAGATGATGCGTACCGCAAGGATATCATATACCTGTTCAAAAGGAATATTCTTTGTTTTCATTTTGTGCCAGACCGAGTATATGGCTTTTGGTCTGCCAAAAATATCATAAGAGATTTTTTGTTCGTCAAGCTTACCTTTTATTGGCTCAATGAATTTTTTTAAGAAGTGGCCTGAAATTTTCTCAGTATGATTGATGCGATTGTTTAGATCCCGGTATACTTCAGGTTCCTGATATTTAAGACTGATATTTTCCAGTTCAGATTTTATGGCATATAATCCCAGACGATGAGCAAGAGGGGCATACAAATAAAGAGTTTCTCCAGATATTTTAATCTGTTTTTTTCTGGGTAAAGCCCCAAGAGTCCGCATATTGTGCAGCCTGTCAGCTAACTTGATGAGAATTACACGTACATCTTCAGACAGAGTTATAAGTAGTTTTCTGAAAGTAGATGATTGTAGGCTGGAATTTGAATCAAATGCTCCCTTAATCTTTGTTAACCCATCAATAATTATGCGAATTTTTTCACCAAATTCATTTTCAATATCATCAAGAGAGTATTCAGTATCCTCAACAACATCATGTAACAGAGCAGAAATGACGCTTTTGGTGCCCAGACCGATTTCCTCAGTAACAATTTTGGCAACAGCAATAGGATGTAGAATATATGGTTCTCCACTCTTACGCCTCTCATTTCCATGAGCTTTTAAGGCAAAGTTGTATGCCTTCCAGATTAACTCCTTATTGGTTTTTGATATACTAGGAGAGAGGCTATCTGCCAATTCCTGATAAGCCTCCATGACTTTACTTTTCTCCTCTACGCTCAATTCAAACATCCATGTACATGATTATTCAATGTGAAAATAGCAATTCATCTTTGATTGAAGCACTATTTTACACGCATAATTTTTTTTATTTTGACGGACCTGCAGCAATGACTAGAAAATCATCTTCTTGTAAATACTTGATAGCTAATTCCTTAATGTCCTCAGCATTCAGTTCAAATAATGTTTTTTGAATCTTATCCAGATCAGCAAAATCCAGACCGTGAAATAGCATAGCTTTAAAAGTATCTGCGATATTAAAAGGCCCATCTAATTGCCTCTGCAAGTCACCTATCAGGTAATTCCTGACTCTTTTAAGCTCTTCTTCCGGAATTAATTCTTCTCTGAGCCTTTTTAACTCAAGGAAACACTCTTTGATGGCATCAGAATAAAACTCGCTGGTGACACTTGAGCTGATGGTTAGAATTGTTTGTTCTTTGAAGGAAATCAGTCCGGAGCCTATCCCGTAAGTATAGCCCTTATCTTCACGGATATTTTGCATCAGACGACTCCCAAAATATCCTCCCAGAATAGTATTAATAACACTAAGTATCGGGAAGTCTGGATGATGTCGATCTGGCATAATTTTTCCAAGACGAATAGTGGTTTGTGTTGCTTGATCTACTTCAATATAGTGTTGCTGATGATTCTTATTGTCTGCTGTTGGAACAGATTTTTGTATTAGTTCAGGGTTGAAATGGGATTTCCACTCTGACAGGATTTCTTCCAAAAACGGCAGATGTTCAGAACAATTACGACTAGTAAGGATAATCTTCATGTTCTCTTGAGAATAGAAATCCTGATGAAAGCTGATAAGCTTCTTCTGATCAAGCTTGTCAAGGTCTTCTATTCTACCATGAATACCGTATGGGTGTGTTTGTCCGAATAAGCTTTGTAGGAACTTCTCTCTGGCTACATTCTCTGGCTTTTGTTTGTCAAGAATGAGACTTTGTTGCTTTTTGGCCTTGAAGATTTTAATCTCATCAGTAGGAAAGGATGGTTTTTGTAGAATCTCTAAAACCAGTTCCAGATTTTTCTTCAGATGTTTTTCAAGGCAATACATTGTTATGCCTGCTTCATCTCTGTCGTAAAATGGATAAATGTAACTGCCGAGAAAATCAACTGTTTCGGCAATTTCTTTTCCTGTTCTCTTGTGTGTTCCTTCAATCAACAGACTGTTTGTGCAGCCAGCAACAAATAGTTCCTTTTGATATTTGGTTCCTGCCTGAAAAATAAAATCTAACCTGACAATCGGCTCGGTGCCTGCTGATATGGTGTAGATAGGAAAACCGAGTTTACTTTTAAATAAGACAGGTTCAATTGGATATAGCTTTTCAGGTATTGCAAAAACAGGAGCTTTACTTCTATTTATTTTAGTCATTTTTCTCGCCCAGATAAAAAAGTGTTGATGAATTACTATCTCTTAATGTTCTCTCTGCAAATGATCGCAATTCTTCAGCCTCTACTGATAAGTATCGGTTCAACTCTTGATTGATCTTGTGAGGGTTACCTAGAAGTCCAAAAAAACCAAGATTCATAGCTTTATTTAAAATGCTTGTTTGTCCATAAGTGTAATTTGCTTCGATTTTATTTTTAACCTTTTCAAGCTCCTTCTGTCCAAGCAATTCTGAACATAATTTTCGAGCCTCGTCTTTTATCATTTTTGCTGCATCTTGTATCGAGAGTCCTGGTTTAGGTTTTCCTGTAAGAATGAATAATCCTGCATCTCGATCACTGGTAATGAAGGCATTAACCTCAGTGAAGCTTTGTTCTTCCTTGATAAATCTCCTGTACAAACGAGAACTTGCTCCGTTAGAAAGTATATCTGATAGCATATCTGCCAGGTAAAAATCACGACTCTCACGGCTCCCCATATGAAAAGCTATATATACTACATCTGCCGGGACATTACGAGTTACTTCGAGCATTCTGGCCTTTTCTTGTATTGGTTCTTGAGCTAGGTTCCGTAATTGAATATCACGAGTAGGAATATCTCCAAACCATTTCTCAGCTAGTCTGAAGGTCTTGTCAGGATCAATTTTACCAGATAGGCTAAGGATTGCATTATTAGGTGCATAATGCTTGTAAAAGAAGTCTTTAACATCACCCAAATTTGCTTGTTCAATATGTGCTATATCTTTACCAATAGTTGCCCATTGGTAGGGATGGGTCTTATATGCCATAGGTCTGAGCAAGAGCCATATATCACCGTATGGCTGATTGAAATAGCGTTGATTAAACTCCTCAATTACTACTTTTTTCTGTATGTCAAGTTTGCTTTGAGAGAAATCTAGTTGCAACATACGATCAGACTCCATCCAGAAAGCTGTTTCGAGATTTTGGTGAGGCAGAGTTATGTAGTAATTGGTGAAATCATTATTTGTGAAGGCATTATTCTCTCCACCAACTAATTGCAGCGGCTCGTCAAAAACAGGAATATTTGCAGATCCACCAAACATCAAATGCTCAAACAAATGTGCAAAACCAGTTTTGTCAGGATTCTCGTCGCGCGCGCCAACGTCATAGATCATATTTATGGCTGCAAGTTCACTTGCTTGATCTGAATGTACTATGATTTTCAGACCATTATCCAAAGTGTGTTCAAGGAATTCTATCATTATTTGATTCTTCTAAACTAAGCTTATTTAAAATCAAAACAAATTATTTAATTTAGAAACAAACCTGATATGTACCCATATATATATCAACAAAGTCTCATACATTTGTGGATTATTCTAATAGCTAAATTCTATGCAAGAGAACACCTCAGTTGAGCACATGGGGATAGTCGAGAGTTTTAAAAACAATATCGTTCGGGTAGGGTTTGTTTCTCATGCATCATGTTCTGCTTGTTTGGCTAAGGGTGCTTGTGCTGTTTCTGAGGTTGACAGTAAGTTTGTTGAAGTAAAAACTGCTAATTCAACTTGGAAAATTGGCGAATCTGTTACAATCGTTCTTGAAAGAAAATTGGGTTTTAAAGCGCTATGGTTTGGGTATGTTCTGCCTTTACTTGTGCTGTTATCAGGTATGATTATTACATACGCAATAACAGGTAACGATGGCTTAGCCGGATTGGTAGCACTTGGCGTTTTAATACCTTACTATTCCTTATTGTACATTTTTAGGGAATACTTGACAAATAAGTTTCAGTTCACATTAAAGAAAATATAATAACTCGTAACCTATGAACACAGTCGTTATAACGATTTTGAGTTTAAGTATTATCGGGACTCTAGCAGCCATTATTCTATATTTCATAGCTCAGAAATTTAAGGTTTTTGAAGATCCTAGAATTGATGATGTTGAAACTGTATTGCCTGGTGCAAACTGTGGTGGATGTGGTTTTCCTGGCTGTCGTGGATTTGCTGATGCTTGCGTTAAAGCAGATAAACTGGATGAATTATTTTGTCCTGTTGGAGGAAATGCATGCATGGCAGATGTTGCAAGTACCTTGGGTAAAGAGGTTGTTGAAAAAGATCCTCAGGTTGCAGTTGTTCTCTGTTCAGGATCGTATGAGCATCGGAAAAGAACAAATAATTATGATGGTGTTGAATCTTGTGCCATTGCTCATAACCTTTATTCAGGAGATACAGGTTGCCAGTACGGATGTCTGGGATTAGCAGATTGCGTTAAAGCCTGCGACTTTAATGCTATGTATATGAATGAAGAAACCGGACTCCCAGTAGTTATTGATGATAATTGTACTGCTTGTGGAGCCTGCGTGGAAGCTTGTCCCCGGGATATCATGGAGCTTAGGAAGAAGAATAAGAAGGATCGAAAAATATTTGTATCCTGTGTGAGCAAGGATAAAGGCCCGGTTGCAAAAAAAGCTTGTTCAGTAGGCTGTATTGGTTGTAAGGCCTGCTTCAAAGTTTGTCCGCATGATGCAATTGTAGTCGAGAACTTCTTGGCATATATTGATCCGGTGAAGTGTAAACTTTGCAGAAAATGCGTGGTGGTTTGTCCTACTAATTCAATCCTGGAGATAAATTTTCCTCCAAGAAAGATTAAGGATGATAAACCAGCTGAGGAACAAAAAACAATTCTTAAAGTAATTAAATAATAGGAGGAGCGCTTCTTGAAAACCTTTCAAAAAGGTGGTGTCCACCCCCCGGAAAATAAAATTGCATCAACAAGTGCAATTGAAATCCTGCCTTTACCAAAGTCTGTTATTATTCCATTTTCACAGCATATTGGGGCTCCGGCCACACCAATAGTAAAAAGGAATGACGAGGTTAAAGTTGGACAGGTAATCGGACAAAGCTCGGGCTTTGTATCAACAAATATCCATTCATCCGTTTCAGGTAAAGTGTCAAAAGTGGACCTTTTTCCTGATGCCAGTGGTTATCGACGCATGGCTGTTGCTATTGATGTGGAAGGCGATGAATGGCTGGATGGAATTGATAAGAGTGAGGATCTGGTAAAGGATATTAATCTTAGTGCCAGGGAAATTGTTGATAAAACTCTTGAGATGGGTATCGTTGGTCTTGGTGGAGCAACTTTCCCCACCCATGTGAAGCTATCTGTTCCGCAAGGGAAAAAGGCGGAAGCTTTGATCATTAATGGGGTAGAGTGTGAACCTTATCTTACATCCGATCATCGTATTATGCTGGAACGTGGTGAAGAGATAATGATTGGGATTCAAATACTGATGAAAGCACTGGATGTTAAGGATGCTTTTATCGGGATAGAAAAGAATAAGCCTGATGCCATTATACATCTTACCGGGTTAATAGCAAATTATCCTGGAATAAAGGTTGTTTCCTTGAAGGTGAAATATCCTCAAGGTGGTGAAA
>JAGLDP010000065.1 GCA_023145515.1 Bacteroidales bacterium | reverse complement strand
AAGTTCAATATCCTCAAGGTGGTGAAAAACAGCTGATTAAGGCGATAATCGGACGAGAGATTCCGTCTGGGGCCTTGCCAATTGAAGTAGGTGCTGTTGTTCATAATGTAGGTACTGCTCTTGCTGTTTATGAAGCGGTGCAGAAGAATAAACCATTGATTGAACGAACTGTAACCCTTACTGGCAAATCTGTTAAAAAGCCTGGGAATTACCTCGTCAGACTTGGTACACCTATTGGTGAGCTTGTTGAGGCAAGTGGTGGTTTACCAGAGGATACAGGGAAGATAATTAATGGTGGACCAATGATGGGAAAGGCCATTGATAATCTGGATGTCACAGTTACCAAAGGAACCTCAGGAATAGTTCTGGTGCCTGCTGAAGAAAGCAAGCGCAGACCAATGATGAATTGCATACGCTGCGGAAAGTGTACTCATGTTTGTCCGATGGGTCTGGAGCCATACTTGCTCATGAACCTTGCTGAATTATCCATGTGGGAAGAAATGGAGATGAATCAGGTTATGGATTGTATTGAATGTGGCTCATGCAGCTATACTTGTCCTTCTGATAGACCTTTATTGGATCATATACGCTATGGTAAAAGTAATGTTAGTAAAATAATCCGATCAAGAAATAAAAAATGAGTGCAACAAATCTGATAACAGTCTCCCCATCACCCCATAGTTATGGTAAAGATTCTGTGAGCAAGATCATGTACAGGGTGATTTGGGCCCTGATACCTGCATTTGCAGTCTCATTGATCTTTTTTGGTTTGGGGGCTCTGATCGTAACAGCTACAGCAATCGTTTCCTGTGTGCTTTTCGAGTACCTTATTTCCAAATATCTTATGAAAACCAAACCTGTAATATGGGACGGTTCTGCTATCCTTACAGGATTGTTGCTGGCTTTTAATGTACCAAGTAATCTTCCTGTCTGGATCATTATTATAGGATCTTTGGTTGCTATAGGAATAGGTAAAATGTCTTTTGGAGGCTTAGGAAAAAATCCATTTAATCCAGCTCTGGTTGGACGTGTTTTCCTTTTAATATCATTTCCGGTTCAAATGACATCATGGCCACAGGCGCTTGGGTCGCGTTGGGCATATCTGGATGCTGCAACCGGAGCTACTCCTTTGGGAATTATTAAGGAAGGACTAAATAATGGTGAATCGTTTTCTGACTTGATCGGGCAGATACCAGAATACAGTCAGTTGCTTCTAGGAAATATGGGTGGCTCGCTTGGTGAGGTCTCATTTCTTGCTCTGATTTTGGGAGGCCTTTATTTATTGTGGAAAAAAGTGATTACTTGGCATATTCCAGGTAGTATTCTACTTACTGTGATAGTATTTACTGGAATAATGTGGATGATAAATCCTGATCAGAATGCCGACCCTATGTTTCATTTGCTAGCGGGTGGAATGATGCTGGGTGCAGTATTCATGGCAACTGATATGGTAACTAGTCCAATGACAGCAAAAGGCCAAATTATTTTTGGTGTTGGCATTGGAATTTTGACATGTTTGATTCGCATATTTGGTGCGTATCCTGAAGGCATGTCTTTTGCTATTCTGATTATGAATGCTTTAGTGCCGCTGATTGATAAATATGTGAAACCAAAAAGATTCGGGGAGGTTAAGAAAAATGGCTAAGAAAGAATCAAATTTTCTGAATATGGTATTTACGCTGTTCATCGTAACAGCACTTGCTGCCACAGCTCTGGGATTTGTATATGAGCTTACAAAGGAACCAATAGCTGCTGCTAAGCTTAAAGCTAAGCTGGAGGCTGTTTCGCTTGTTGTTCCTGAATTTGACAATAATCCTAGTGATGAAATGTACACTATTCCTTCAGATTTAGGTGATCTGGAATGTTATCCTGCAAGAATGGGAGATGAGTTGATTGGTACAGCTATTAGTACAATCACAAAAATGGGCTTTAGTGGAAAAATAATTGTTATGGTTGGTTTGAGTCCTGATGGAACTATTATCCAATCTGCTGCTTTAGACCACCTTGAGACTCCCGGACTAGGAACGAAGATGACTCAGCCGAAATTCAAAGATCAGTATATTGATAAGAATCCGGGGAAGGAAAATATTAAGGTGACAAAAGACGGTGGTATTATTGATGCAATTACTGCTTCAACAATTACTTCACGAGCTTATTCAGACGCTATTCAGCGTGCTTATGATGCATACATGAAAGGAGGACAGAAATGAACCAGTGGAAAAACTTTTCAAAAGGATTTTTTAAGGAAAACGCAGTATTTGTTTTACTCTTAGGTTTATGTCCAACTCTGGGGGTTACCTCCTCAGCAATAAATGGTCTGGGCATGGGTCTGGCTACCGCATTTGTGTTAGTGATGTCAAATTTGGTAATTTCTCTAATCAAAAATCTGATTCCTGATAAGGTGAGAATACCAGTTTTTATTGTGGTAATTGCCTCATTTGTAACTATTGTGCAATTAACAATGGAAGCATTTGTACCAAGCTTATATGATGCTTTGGGTTTATTTATCCCTCTCATCGTAGTAAATTGTATTATTCTTGGTAGAGCTGAGGCTTTTGCTTCAAAGAATAATCTGGTTTCATCACTTATTGACGGATTGGGTATGGGATTGGGATTCGCAATGGCCTTAACAATGTTGGGGGCTATTCGTGAAATTCTTGGAAACGGGAGTATCTTCGATATTAGATTTGTACCAGAGGATGCCAGTACAATGCTTCTATTTATCCTTTCTCCAGGAGCATTTATCGTATTGGGTTATCTTATTGCTTTTATTAACCGGCTTAACAAGTCTAAATCCTAAGCGGCTAAAAATCTAATATAATGAACTACGTAATAATAATAATAGGGGCCATTTTTGTTAACAACATTGTTCTTAGCAAATTTCTCGGTGTATGCCCTTTTATGGGAGTTTCAAACAAAGTTTCAACTTCTGTAGGAATGACAGGAGCCGTTACCTTTGTGATGGTACTGGCTACTATAGTTACCTGGCTATTGCAACGTTATGTTCTTGATCCGTTTGATATCGGATTCATGCAAACTGTTACTTTTATTCTTGTTATAGCTGCCCTGGTTCAAATGGTAGAGATCATTCTTAAAAAGATTTCTCCTCCTTTATATCAGGCTTTAGGAGTATTTCTTCCACTCATAACCACTAATTGTGCGGTTTTAGGAGTTGCCTTATTAACTGTTCAAAATGAATTTAACCTTATTGAAGGAGTAGTGTTCTCAATCGCAAATGCAATAGGATTTGGCTTGGCATTGATCATCTTTGCCGGAATTAGAGAACAGCTTGATTTGGTGGTGGTACCAAAAGGTATGCGCGGAATACCTATCGCACTTGTTGTAGCCGGATTGCTGGCTATGGCATTCATGGGTTTTACCGGAATTGTTTAGATAATTATTTCATCCTGGCTAGAGGTACTACTGATTGATCTGTAAACTCAGATTTGAGATATTTATAATATCCTGTTATACCAATCATCGCTGCATTATCCATTGTGTAGGCCAGCTTAGGAATGTATATATTCCATCTTGATTTTTCAGCTTCTGCTGCGAGACCTGCTTTAAGACCTGAATTGGCTGAAACCCCGCCGGCAATCCCAATTTCTTTAATCCCAGTTTCACGACTGGCTCTTTTTAGTTTAGATAATAGAATTTCTACAATGGTTCTTTGTAAGGAAGCACACAGATCCTCAAGCCTGTCGTCAATAAATGAAGAATTCTTTTTCAATTCATCGCGAATGAAATATAGAAACGAAGTTTTTAAACCACTAAAGGAATAATTCAAACCTTGAATCCTGGGTTTATTAAAATCAAATGCAAATGAGTTGCCCTTTTTTGCGAGTCGGTCTACAACCGGACCGGCAGGATAGGGGAGTCCCATTATTTTCCCGCACTTATCAAAGGCTTCACCTGCCGCATCGTCAATTGTTTGTCCGATTACTTCCATATCCAGATAATCCCTGACTATTATTATTTGAGAGTTACCTCCTGAAACTAACAGGCAGAGAAAGGGAAATTGAGGAACCGACTTAAGGCTTGCTAAATCTTCTTGAAGAAATAAAGCAAGTACATGGGCTTGAAGGTGATTCACATCAATCAAAGGGATTTGCTTTGCAAGAGCAAATCCTTTTGCAAAAGATGTACCAACCAGCAAAGATCCCATAAGTCCGGGTCCTCTGGGAAAAGCCAGAGCATCAATATC
>JAGLDP010000064.1 GCA_023145515.1 Bacteroidales bacterium | reverse complement strand
TAATAAGTCGATCGAATGTATCAGATACCTCTCCACTAATTTCATAACTCCATGTCGAGTTATCACAACTTTCGCTAAAAACAGCACTAAATGAATTGCCTTCCCAGGATAATTCAGCATCTAAATAGTTCTCTAAATCACAATTAGTTTCAGTTAATAATTCTAATCTGTTAACCGCAAAATCATCATAATCCAAATCTAAACCAAAAGTTGTTTCGTCATCAAGTAAAGCAACAAATACCACATTATATGCGCTATTATCAGTCACATCCTCATCGGGGTTGTCAATTATTAAATCGCCATAATCACCATAAGCACCATAGTCACGGCACTGAGTGAATGTTAATGAACATAAGAATAACAGGAAAGTAATCCGGAATACAGAAGAAGAAATAGATTTAATCATGGTTTTTTGTTTTAGGTGATTCAGCCTAAAGGTATTAAATCCTGTTGATTAGTAGTATTTGTTTTCTAAAAGTAGCCCCAGCAGGACTCGAACCTGCATCTGAAGTTCCGGAAACTTCCATTCTATCCCTTGAACTATGGGGCCAATTGTGGATGCGAAAGTACGAAAAAACTGGAGATTCAGATTAAATGATATTAGATCCCTATTGCATAACTAAAATGATGTTTATCAAATAGCGACAATTATTTTGGCTTTTGATTATACCATACCCCGATCTATTCCAACAGTTCTTCAATTTTTTCCCTCAGTTTCTGTCCTCTTAAGCTTCTGGACACAATAATTCCATCTTGTGAGATGAGAACACTTGCCGGAATTCCTCTGATAGCGTAATCTTGAGCTGTTGGACAATTCCATCCTTTCAAATTAGAAGCATTGGGCCAAAAAAGCTCCTCCTCTTCAATAGCTTTAATCCAATTGTCTCTACTTTCGTCATAAGACACGGCAAAAAATTCAAGCCCTTTATCGTGATAATCCGCATAGATTTCTTTTAGCTCAGGAATACTGGCACGACATGGGCCACACCAGGAGGCCCAGAAATCAATGAATACCAATTTGTTTTCTTTGACCAAATCAGAAAGCTTCAACTCCTCCCCATTTACCCCGGGCATGGTAAAATCAATCATTGCTTGTCCTACCGCTGAGCGACGAGTGGCGATGATAGATTTGCCAAGATGATCTCCTGTATTACTTAATTTTGCAGTCTCTGAGAAGATCTGATAAACAGAATCCAACTCGTCAATACTCATGAAATTACGTATATAGATACTTAAAACTACTGGTGCATGCGGTGAATCTGAATTGTTCTTAATGTACGAATCGGCTAAGTTTCTTTTATTCTTACGTAGGGCTTCGAGGTCCTTGTAAAGAAGATCCTTTTGCTCCTGGGTAGTGCTAGTGTCTCTCCAGATAAGTTTGATAAACTCTCTTTCTTTGGTATCCAGCGCTCCCATCTCAGCTGTAAAATCCACCATTAGTGTCTGGAAAATTCCTCCCCGGATATCTATCAGCGTTTCCTGATCCTTAAACTCGACTTCAAACTCTGTATTTTCGAGACAAATCTTATGGTTTGCTTTTTGACCTTCCAAAGAAATTGCATAGACATCAGGGATTTCTACCTGTCCTTCAAACTCAAATGAATTATTCTCCACCAATACACTGTCGATTGTTTCATAAGCATACCGTACTTGCTTTTTAAGAAATACCATTCCCTTAAAATCAGAATCAATGCTTCCTTCAATTTCATATCCATGATTACTCGAACAGGCTGCAAAAATGATGATTAGCCCAATAACGATTACATTCTTCATTGTGTAGTTTTTACTGTTTCTAATTGAGCCGCAATATACTCTCAATAGATGTTCCCAATCACCAATCTGAAGCTTTTGTTGGCTCATATTTCTGAATAGTAAAAGAATCAACTAATTCACCTTCTGTGTTCTTTACTGAAAAAGTTAAATCCTGATCCGACACTTTGGTATCCAGAATCATTCTTTTGCCAAGAACTACGGTAGAAAAACTATATTCCCCGTCATTCTTGTCAGTCCTTTTATATCGATGTTTATGTCCGTTGACTACTAAATCTATCTTGGCCTGATTTAATATGGGTCCCCATTTCTGACCGATATCATATGGTCCATGCCTGGTACTGTCATCTGAAAGAGGCATATGAAAAATCACAACCCGATAACCTGCATTCCTGAAGCTTTCGCTTTGTACTTCTTTCCGAAGCCACTCTGCTTGTTCTGATCGAAATGAATCAAAATCAACGAGGCCAGCATACACCGGATGGGCATCAGGTTTATCCTCTCCTGAATCCATCACAATAAAATGGACATCACCATGCATAATAGAGTAATAATTCTTCCCCGAGGAGTGAGGAAAATAAGACATGATTCCCCGGGCATTTGCCCCGCGTGTTTCATGATTACCACGGATATAGATGAATGGCTTCTCTTTTGCAAAATGCTCTACACTGGCATCTAAAAATCCATTAAAGATTCTTTCTTCATCTCCAATCCAGCTTAGAATATCCCCATTCAAAAATATCAAATCGTACACATTCAATGGGGCAATTTTATTCAGGTCACTTACAATTTTCGCATCTTCATGAAGATCAGCTATTACCCCAAAAGAAAAGTTTGTAGCTGCCGGATCCAAAGTGGTGAATTGTGAAATATCTCCAACAACAGTTTCCCCATATAGAACCTCATAAGGTCCAAACTTGAGAATCTCTTTTGAAGCTACACGGTATTTATATGTCTTTCCAGTCTCAAGATCTTTAATTCTTATAACATGCTTCTTTGTATTTGCATCTATTAGTCCCTGATTGCTGCTTTTCGCAATCTCCGGATATCCTCCCCAGGTTGGAAATGTGCTGGAATTTTTTGACTCCGCATATTCAATCCAAGAGACACAGTTTTCATTGGTAAACCAAACTACGGTCATTGCATCTTCTGCCGGATCAACCAGATAAGGGCCATGGGTAATTTTAAGATCATTTTGGGCTAATAGTTGATTTGGAGTGAGTAAAAGAACAAGTAGAATAATTTGGGAATAGGCTATCTTTTTCATTTTGTTTCTTCTTTTTGTGTTGTTCAAAGTGGCGCTGGCACTCCACCTTACCAAACCTTAATTACCAACGTCCCATCTTCACCCATTACAAATGATCCTGGAAATTGATTTTTTGAATTCCTTTTCTTGCCGAAATAGTCAATATCAATATTATATGAACTTCCATCAGGCATGACAAAAGGTAAATTGGGAACCTCTGTGGCTTCAAGCATATCAGTAGTAATAATTATCTTCTCTTGTATTGAAGCCCACTCATTATCAATTTTCATTTCAAGATACCAGCCATCCTTTTTTTCTACAATGCTTATTTCCGGATCAAAATCAGGAAGAAGAAGAGGATAAGGTTCAGCCTCACTTGGCTTTGCTCCATTTAAGAACACATTTCCATCCATCCAATTAGTAAGAACAGTTTTATCATATTCCCCCAGATTAGCCGCACCTACCAGGATGTTGTTGTAGTAACGTTCATCTCCACTTTTATTTGGGGCTAAACCTGCGACCTCTGTTGAATGATTCTTCAGATAGGGGGTCAGTCGTCTTTCTCCTGACAGAACACGAATTTGGCCTGCAATTAGATTGTGAACGAAGGCTTCTCCCTGCGAATTCACTAAAATGGATTTGTGTGATAATAAAAGGTTGTTATCCACCAATGCAGGTCCGTGATTAACCTCAAGAAAAAGGTCTTCATAGGGCCCATTGTCATGCAATAGGTTTTGGCTTACTCGTGTGCCCTGCGCCATCCAATCGAGCCAAATTCCACGACAAGTACGATAAATATGATTGCCCCAAATCTCAGTATCAATGGCACCATGAAGTTTAATTCCGGCCATTTCAGCTCCGGTGAATAGTCGGCGTATATGGATATCATGGATTTCGTTCTCATAAATCTGGCAGAAAATCGGCCCTAAGCTGCCCACAATTCCAGCCTGTTCGCAGTGTGAGATCTTGTTGTTTCGGATAATATGATGACCAATATTCTCCTTCGTCCATCCATTAGCTGTTCCCCTTTCAATGGTTTTAACATAGCCCTCGGCAGAGTTTGCAGAGGTGTTATCAAATTCATCCCCGTGTTTTCCCAAGGTGATTCCCACACAGGTTGAGTACTGAATTGTATTATCCTCAATGATCCATCCCTTGCTCCAATGAGTACCTATCAACCCGATCTGTTCAGCTGTTGGAGGCGACCATGGTGTAGCGGCATGCTCCATTGTGAAGCCTTTGACAGTCAGATAATTAATTCCGGTTTCCTTTGGGTAAAAAACAGACTGTCTCACATTGATCTCTACCAATTCTTCATTGGGGTTAACTCCTTTAAATTGTGCCCAGATACTTGTATTGCCATCATCAGTTGAATCAACTTGCGCAAACCATAAGGGAGTTTGATCGGCAGCATCGAGAACAAGATCAAATGTAGCTGCCTCGGTAAGCCAATGACCATCCAGGTATACTGCTCCGGTGTGATGTGCCCGTCCTTTAGGATTGAACCAATCACCATTAATTAAATCAAGATATGGATTGAATTCTCCGAAGAAACTGTTTGGAATTATTGCTTTCCAGGTATCATCATTAACAAGCTCCCAGTCTTTTACCAGCTCAGAGCCTTTTATCACAACCTTCTCACCATCAGCTGCCTGGTAAGTAATTCTGTTTTGGTCAGAATCCCCTCCTCGTGGCGGATTTATACGTTCACGATAGATACCTTCATGAACGGTAATCACATCGCCCGGTTGTGCTAATCTTGAGGCAGCCGTAATCGTTTTTATAGGTTCTTGCTCAGTCCCTGTATTGGTATCATTACCATTTGGAGATACGTGGAACTCATAGCCACTGAATGAACATGATTGAAATATCAGAGTTAAGAACAGGAAGGGAAAAACAGATAATTTCATAGGATGTGAGTTTAATAAATAGCTAGTCAAAGTCATCACCAATACCAAAGCGGGGGTTAACCACATTATTGTAAATGGATCCGAAGGTATAGGATACTCCAAACCAGGTTCTATAGGAATAGTTCGTTTCAAGTTGTTTCATATGCAACAAGATTTCTTGCTCAGTAGCCCCTCCCTTAACCAGAGAAAGTTGGTCGTGAACAATGGATGCATTTCCTCCGAAGTGAAAATTAAGACCTTTAACTACTCTGAAATTCAGACCAAAGCCAGCGGTGAAGCTATATTTTGACCAATCATGAAAATAATTGTTCCAGTTTGAATTAATGTTTATAGACCCCCACTTTTTGATCAAACGGTAGTTAGCCCAAATTTGATGACTAAATAATAATTCCTCATCCTTATCATAGATGGTTGTTTCGTGATAATCGCGGTATATTGAACCAATACCATATATCAGGCGTAGCTGTCTTCTGGTTGATTCTGAATATGGAAAGACATTGTATTCAAAAGCCGGAAAAATTGAGGATTCCAGTTTTGTGTTGTTATATGAAGATGTGGAAAGGTTCGTAAATAATCCGGCGGAAGTATGCTTCCCCAAGCTTTTAACCAGAGTCGCCTGAATACCTCCTTTTCGCTTGTCGCTTGTGATAACCTCGTCTCTAATATGATATTTTGATAAGTCTAGCTTGTAGTTGGCATTCGTGCTTATTCTCCATTCATTGGTTACCCTATTGGCAGATATTCCACTATATGTTTCCATTGATTCAAATTGTGATTCTCCTCTGGTTGAACCCCCAAGATTAGTACTGAATACCCAACTGTTCCATTTGTCAGATGAAACTACTTCTGCAATAGGTTCTGTAAACCGGATATCAATAAACTCGGCAAGTGGGGTTTCCAAAATATAACGCATCAGTCCCATTTTTAAGGTTCTGATTTCTCCTTCCCTACGCTTATCCTGTGTATCATCCGGAGAAGAACTGTAAGTGATAGTATCATTGATGCCTGTCAAATCCAGTTGACCTTCAAGTAAAAAGGTTGTTTGTCTCCCACCTGCACCTGTACGCTGATGTGCTGTAAGAATAACCAGCTGCGCATCTTTAATATCACGAACATAGTTAATGAATGGAATTTCTCTGCGAATATGAGCAGAAGCATCCATATATACATTCAGAGCATCCTTCCGAAGCGAGTCTTCTTTAGGGGCAACAGATTCGATAGGGATCAATTGTATAGTGCGAAAGTGTATTTCTCCTCCTTCTGATTGGAAGCCGATTTTACCCGAAACAATATCCAAACCATTTGCCTCGTTTACCAATTCTCCATTTACATAAAGCGTAAGGCTTCCATTCTGGAGATTGATCTCATATTTATTCCACTTACCTGGTTCCTTTTCATTGTCTTTGATTTTTGATACACCTGTCAGCTTGCCCGTTAATTCTTTTTCATTGGAAATAAACCGATCCGGATCACCTGCCACATTGAAACCATGGAAACCATAAATATCGCCGGCACTACCATGTTTAAGTTGAGCCTCTGTACATTTGGGTAAAGCCTGAGGCTTGCCTGTAATTCGCATGAGTACACCGGAGTTTCCTGGTTCTTTTCCAGGAGCCCAGCGCCACTCAAGTACCAATTTGAAGTTGGTAAATTCCTTTGTTGTAGCCAGGTAGCCCATTGGTTCTCCTTTACAAATAAGAAGTCCATCTTCTACGCTCCAGACATTCTCCATTTCAAGATCAGGATCAACGAGGAAATACTCCCAGCCTGAAAGACTTTTTCCATCGAAGAGATTGATTGATTTGTGTTGTGTTTGTCCCACCAATGTACATTGAAAGGAAACCATTAATAATAATATAGGTATTGAACGCATACTGAGTATTTTTAATTTTTTGCAGTTAGCTTTAGTCTTGGTCGGTTTTTTTCGACTTCAACGATGAGGTCTTTTTTAACTTGGTTTGTATCAGCATATTGCTGAAATCTATCAACTACTGAAATGATTAGTTCAATAATTGACTTTCTTTTTTTGACATTAAATTTTTCTCCCACAGTTAGCAGATCAGCGATCTGAATATCAGACCTTTTATTGTTGATCCGCATATTGTGTCCATCTACCCATTTATTGGAGCTGTCATATGAGTAGCAGAGGTCAAAAGCCGGACTCAAAGACCAGGTCCCTTTTCTATCCATCATAAATGAAAAGTTCTTGGTGTGGTCATCACAATTATGAGCTAAAACATTGAAGGTCATCCGCCGGAAGATCTCCTCCATGGCATCTTGTCCTAATCCTAATTTGCGTGCTGCCATGAAGTATTGTTCGTATGAATATTTTCCGATTTGATTATAATCAAACGCGAGTAAGCCACAAAGTGAATGGATGTGAATTTTATTGTCTTGATGGTCGCGATCAAATCTTCTGGTGAGAAAGTGGACGTTATTATAGAGAGCGCACTCTGTCATCTGTATGCCACAATCTATGGCCATTTGGGAATAAGTGTACTCAAGTCTGCCATATCCGCTTGGCTCAGCCAGATTTTTTTCATTCGCCCCATCGATTTTTATCAGATAATGCTCAAAGTCTTTTTCCAAAGGGATTTGTCCGGATTTAATATCACCGTTTTCTTTATTAATAGCTATCAGTGCTTTCGCTCTTGCTCCTCCGGCAGAAGTTCCAATATGTATTATTTGCAGTAATGCTTCTTTGTCTTTCAGATTTGTATTCAGCGCCTCTTTCCCTTTTGTTCCAAGCTCAGAGATTTTTTCAATTTCCTCAAGAGAAATAATGTCATCAATTTGTTCGGTCTCAGTAGCCGGCTTAAATTCTATAGCTCCCATCCCCCGTGAGCCAATGTATTGAAGCTTGGTAAAGACATCAATATCGTTTTCGGTCAGCCCTTTTTCGGCAAAGTAAGTGTAGAGGAGATTTGTTCCGAATCTGTCGGGTAATGAGTCATATATGAAACCCGGAATTCCTTCAGTTGCTTTCCATTCAGCCTCATTGAAAAACACTTCTTTCCCATTTAGGGGCAGGTTTATCGGAGATAATTCCAGACCTGATTTTATAAAAGCCGGATTGTACTGAAAGCCGATTCCTTCAGATGTTTTCACCAATGCACCAACATACTGATTCCAAATGAATACTTCTATTCCCATTGATTATCTTGCTCTTTGTCTTTTTTTCTTTTCATTTTCAATCATTTCCAGCGGACTTACCAGGGGAAGGTCAGTGATTAGATTTGCCAAGTTATTCAGTAGGTCCAGAGCGCGTAGAAGCTCAATAAAATTGACCAGAGAAATATTTTTTTCACCTCTCTCAAACCCCAAAATGGTTCTTACGCTAACTCCACTGCTTTTTGCCAGACTTGCAGACGATAGGTTTTGATTAAGTCGTCGTTGCTTGAGTTTACTACCCAAGTCTTCCAGGATATCCTGATTTAAGAAAGCACCATAATCCATAGGCAAAAAATTGCTCGTTAAGTGCAAATATAGCAAATAAAAGGCAATAAATTGCTTGAGGAATTAAAAAAGCCAAAGACATCTTAGAGGAGGTGATTTTAGCAGTAAATCAATATTCCAATTTTTTCAACCAAGATTGTCTAATCAATTAGTCAAACTGAAAAGTTTCCATGACTAATTATAACTAACTCTCAACACTAATTTTATTAATTCAGCAAGTCAACTTGCCCAATTAATATAAATTTGGCAAGTTAGCTTGAAGTTTTGTACCTTTGTAAAAAATTAGGGTGTATGACTTGGATCAAGCGATCATTAGAGAATCAGTTTCAGATAATCCAGAAAAAAGGCAA
Source organism: Bacteroidales bacterium (assembly GCA_023145515.1). Classification (GTDB taxonomy): domain Bacteria; phylum Bacteroidota; class Bacteroidia; order Bacteroidales; family UBA12481; genus JABHCC01. The sequence continues at coordinate 1,410 of JAGLDP010000064.1, read as the reverse complement.
AGTCTTCTCTGTATTTGGAGCCAGGAGAGTGGGTAAAACATCTGTAATCCAGAAGATTCTTAAAAATCAAAATGGAAAAATCTTTATAGGAACCGGCGATGATCAGGACCTTCAGGATTTATTCTCGTCTCAGAAAAAAGCATTGATAACAAGTACATTTGGAGGCTATGAATGGATATTTATTGATGAAGCCCAGAGGATTCCTAACATCGGACTGGGGCTTAAAATACTGGTTGATGATAATCCTGAGGTAAACATTATTGCTAGTGGCTCATCATCATTTGAGTTATCAGGACAGTTAGGAGAACCTCTAACAGGCAGACAGATATCATATACTCTTTTTCCGATTTCAATCAGTGAGTTAGCTGAAAATTTCGGGCGATTTCAAATTCTTCAAAATTTGCATAATTACTTGATATTCGGAACCTATCCTGAAACCCTTGTCGCTGAAAACACACAGGAAAAGCAAGCCTATCTGCTCAACTTGAGAAACAGCTACATGTTTAAAGATATTCTTGAACTTGAAAATATCAGAAATGCCAGCAAACTCAACGACTTGCTGAAACTTATCGCGTTCCAAATTGGCTCTGAAGTATCACTTAATGAATTAGGTAACAGTTTGGGGATAGCTAAACAAACAGTCGAGCGCTACCTTGACCTTTTGGAAAAAGCCTTCATTATTATCAATGTTCGAGGTTATTCCTCTAATCTCAGGAAAGAGGTTAACAAAACATCGCGATATTATTTTTGGGATAACGGAATCAGAAATGCGATTATAAACAATTTCAATTTACCTGAGACACGCATGGATATGGGGATGCTTTGGGAAAATTTTTGCGTAATTGAGCGAATGAAAAAACAAGCATATCAAGGTATTTTTGCAAACAATTATTTTTGGCGTACTTATGACAGGCAAGAGATTGATCTTGTTGAAGAGCGTGGTGGAGAACTATTCGGATACGAATTTAAGTGGAATCCTCGTAAAAAAGTTAAGGCTCCAAAGGCCTTTCTGGAAACATATAGTAATTCCCATTTTGAAATTGTCAATCCTGAAAACTTTATGGATTTTTTAGTTTAAAGACTTGGCGAGAAGCAGATTTCACTTCGGTCTTCGGATAAAAATGCTTCTCAACCTGATCAGGACTCTTCTGATATAAAGTATCTCCTGATTCACTGACAGATGAATCAACCAATTTCCCCGGCATGACGGATATTCATATTTTTCTAACACTTGTCACTACCTGTGGGATAACTGAGAATGCAAATAGTCTGGAGCTGGTTAGCAATAGGTTGACAATGGATTGTCTTTTTGAAGAATAACAAGAATTGTTGCAGCCTCAAAAAAAGAGAACTCATTCTCAACGAGCCTAATTGTTTCCCCCGATTATTTTCGTTTCGAATGAGTTCTTT
>JAGLDP010000063.1 GCA_023145515.1 Bacteroidales bacterium | reverse complement strand
TCATTTCCTTCACCATCTCCTCCTCGCACATTGAACATTTCATCAATAGTTAAAGCATTCTTTAACAGACTTTTTTTTCATCCTTGTGAACGATGTCTTTCATAATTTTTAGATTAGTTGGATAATAATTACTTTCACAAGCATAATTACAGATAGTCTTGAAATCTTACCATCGAAATACATTTTTGTATAGAATTATTTTAATTGGGCTTTGCCTGTTTTTTTTTACTCTGCAAGGGGGATATTGCATGACCCCTCCTATAGATCAGGTAATCAAGGCATTACCCCCCCCTCTTGTCATAAAGACCAAATACAAAGAGACAGTATATATCATCTCACCGTTTTATCTCAATCACATTTTCGAGAAAACCGTCTAATTGAGTGTCTCGAAACTGCAAACAGGGCTATAGCCTTAATTTTAAATTCAGATTATGGCAAACAATACTATGGTTACTTATATAACCTTAAAGGCTTGTGTTACAAAAGAAACGGCAACTACTTCAATGCTCTCATGAATTTTCAACTCGGATGGAATCATTCCTTTTTACTCAACCCCAAAATTTCGATAGACATTGGGTCAAACATATCCTGTCTCTATATTGACATGAAGCTTTTTAATGAGACGCGCACAATAACTACATATTTATTATCTGAAAAATATTCATCTCTGACAAAAGATCAGAATCTGATATTGCAAAATAATCATGCTGTAGCATTAGGAAACGTCAACTTCGCTCCAGAAGCAAACAAAATTTATGATAAACTGTTCGACATTATTGAGGATGATTTTCCTTCCGGTAGTTTTGAACCGTACCTGAGTTATTTGAACGCAGGAAAACTGCAGCAAAGTTTAGGCAATTATGCATTAGGTGTCAAATACTTACAAGAAGCAACAGAATGGGCTATAAAGAAATATGGTACAGATCATCTTCATACAGCCAATTCATTCTTTCGTTTGGCTCAGGGCTATGAGAAAGCCGGGTTTAGGGATTCTTGTTATCAACTGCTGAACAAATCAATTGATATCATGCTTGCAACCCAACATGAACCCATTCTACCCCTCAATAGCTATGAAACGGTTCTTATTGAAATGCTTATAGAAAGGGGTAGGTTCATGTTGGAACAGAATAACCACATGAGAGCTTACTCAGACTTCAGGCTGGTTATCAATAGAATTGAGCGCCTGTCTCAAATAAATACTTCTGAATCAACTCGTTTTATTATTGCGAAGAAAGGTCAGGAAGCATTCAGAATGGGGATTTTGTGTGCTCTGAATTTATACAAGGAATCTGGAATTCCCTCTTATCTCAACCAGGCTTTTGAGTGGTCAATCCAAGCAAAATCTTTATCTCTTTATTGGTTATCTCTACGGGATTATGTTTATCCTATTGCTGGAATTCCATTGGATAGTCTTTCTAAGCTACAGCTCATGAGAGAGAAGATACTTAATTGGCAGGATAAGGTGGATATCCTGAATATGAAAGCACCTGATACCTCAGATTTGAAACGAATTAGTAAAACAGCCCTTCAATATGAGCTATTGGAACAGCAAATACTGAAGAATTATGAATTGATCAGAAAGGCATCAGATGAGAACGCAATTACCGGCCTATTGATTCCGGAGAATTTCAGACATGAATCTTATTTAGGATATCAGGATATTGATTCTTTGCTGATTGTTTTTGGGGTAAACAAAAACGAGCGCTTTTTCCAGGTTCTTCAGTTAGATTCTGCATTGAAAACCGATATTGAAAATTATAAGAAACTGCTGACTGCTACCAGATCGGGAGTTTATAATCAGAGCGAAGTAATAGATTTCCAGAGGCTGTCAAATAGGGTATACAAGGGGATTCTTGAACCCGTTGAATCCGTCATCAAATCAAAGAATCTGGCTTTGCATCTCGACGGATGCCTTCTGGGCCTACCCTTTGAGTCATTGGTACATTCAACACCTGAATCAGTAACATATCCGAGATTTAAAGATCTTAATTACTTATTGCATCACTATCATTTCCGATATGTGGCTAGTCCTTTTTTACTTAAGAAGGATTTTAAACATGTATCCAGACAAAAGAGTTTATTGCTCACCTGCCCGGATCAGTTGAATCATCTGTCAATTGGATCAGAAGCATATCGTCTTCAAAAAATCATCCATCAACTTGAGATTCAAAGGTTAGATAGGATTGGCCCGGAATTCAAGGAAGAGATGCACGAATACAAGAATATTCATATTTCTTCACATTTATTATCTCAATCAAATGATTTTATGGAATCAGGATTGGTGTGTGGGTCTGAGAATCCATCAACTATCCTTCCGTTCAAGGATATCCTTTATTCAGAACTCAACCATGCACACATATATCTGAATGGCTGTGAGTCTGGTACCGGGCCCATTAATCATGGAGAAGGTTTAATGTCTTTGAGCCTGGCTTACACCATGGCAGGTGCTGCATCAGTTGTTCAGCATTTATGGAAGGCCCCTGATGAGGCCGCCACTGAGATTGCAGTGCAATACTATAGAAACAACAGGAAGAGAAAATCAGAATGGGCCTTGCAAATGGCAAAAATGACATATCTCAAAAACACTAAATCAGGTCATGATCATCCCTTCTATTGGGCGGGAATTGTTTATTTTGGATATCGCTCTAAGACAAACAATAAGCCTTATGTGTATGGAGGCTCAATCCTGGCTTTGGGCCTGGCTTTTTTTTACTTCCGAAAACGGATTTTTCGATAGAGTTTAGCATACCCATGTGCATGAACCTCTGAATCTATCTGTTTCATTTTTTTAAGATAAGCACGGGACGCTCTATAATTTTCCTCCTTCAGCTCAATGAGAGCCAGATACCAATACACTTCTGCCGGCATAAAATCGGTCTTTTGTTTCAGTATATTAAGAATGTCTTTTGATTCGCCATATTTGCCAGCCTCAAGTAAAACTAAAGATTTATAGAAGGCAAAGGTCTGATTCTTTGCACTATCAGGAAACTCCTGATTGAAAATAGATAAAGCCCTGTCATTTTCACCTAACTTATAGGCTATAATAGCCATTTCAAGTTCAGATTTCTTATCCAGGTCTCTTGTGAAAACATCAGGATCAAACCTGGAATAGGCTTCAGTGAATTGCTGGCTAGCATCCATTTTAACTAAAGAAGGGCCCAGTGACCAGACACAAATAGTAAGTACTGCTACTGCTGACACAACTATGCTAAGATTTCTGATTGTTCGGTTTCGTTTTTGCTTATAGTAGGTCAACAGAATATCTGAGGCGACATCCAGGTCTTTACTCACCTTTTCTCTTAACAAAAGCACTTCTTTCAGATCTTCTTGAAAATCTTTTTTCTTTATAGCCTTTTTCCTGGTATTCATATTCTAGTCGAAATTATAAAACTCGCAACACTTCTCACAATTATTGCCAAGAGTTCTCATTCTATCAAGGCATTGGCTTTTTTTCTTAAAAACCATTGATAAGGAAGCGTATTGCATAATTTGCCTAATTTCCTCTGCCTCCAACTCCCTCAAAATCAATAAAATAATCTCTTGACACCTGGGAGAGAGTAAAGAAATGAGACCGCTAAGAAGTATCTTTGATTCTTCTATATCCATTTGTTCAATAATATTGTCGGTTGAACTAAGCCTATCCAGCCTGGTGTTCGGAGTAGGGATTTCCTTTGATCTCATCTTACGATGCAGATGCAGATTCCTGGCAATACTCATTAAATAGGTAGTCAGCTCAACTTTTAGTACAGGAGTTTGCTTCTTCTGAAACAACTGCACAAAAGTTTCATTCATAAGGTCATCTCTAACCGATTTACGATCACATCCTTGTTCCTTTAGGTAGTACTTCAATGATTTGGTAAACGAAGACAAAACTGAGAGTACAGCTTCCTCTTCCTGATTGCAAATCCTGTGAAGTAAGTCCTGTTCACGCTGTCGTTGGTTCATTCTTGACGGCTCAATTGCGAAGTAAAAAACAGGTTTTTAGATTCGAAATCCAAGCTTTTCTGAAAGTTTTTGACGAAAAAGTTTTCACCATATGGTAAGATTTTGGGCCCTTCTGTAATTATGCGATTAGGGAAGTTGACTTTTTCTCAATCTAAAAACTAATAGAAAGATGTTCACAAAAGAATACCATTGGTATCTGGCAAGAACTAAAGCCAATCATGAATTCACTATTATTAACCGCCTTACAAAATCCACAATCGAATGTTTTTGTCCCTCAAGAACAGAGATCAGATACAGAAAAAAAGGGAAGGCAAGCGTACACATTCCCCTGTTCTCTCTCTACGTTTTTGTAAGAGTAAGCAATAAAGAATATGAGACAGTATTGTATGATAAGTCAGTCTTCGGATTTGTCAGTTGTGCCGGAATCCCCGAAGTTATTAAAGAGGATCAAATTGAAGCTTTAAAGAACCTTTGCCACCAAATAAATGGTTATGAAATAACCGGTTTAAGATTCAAAAAGGGAGAAGACATTATTATTCAGGCCGGGTCATTCAGGGGGATGAGAGGAGAAATTGTTTCTATTCGAGGGAAAAGGAAGGTTCTTGTAAGAATCCCATGTATTGAATATGGAATTCTATTTAACACTCTGGATTTGGTTACGGTTGGGGGTTAATTGTGCTGAAGATTTGATACTCATGTGTAGTAGTAGAATGGTTAAAACGTGAAATTGAATCAACGCAAGGAGAAAAAAACTTTTAACTATTGTATTTTTAGTTTTATTCATTACATTGTATGGAAGAAACTCGCAGACGGCACACCCATTTAACTGTCTGAATAAATGACCCTTAGTTAGGAGATGCTACTGCCCTGACAGGGCGGAGCTGGGTTAGGAGCTTTAAAATCGGCCTTCAATTACCAAATAGAGATCTTCGATTCACACTTAGACGAGCAAGATTCCAAACCAGAAGAGTACAAAGAAGAAAAGCTAACATCCAAAGGTTTCCATGCCACATCGGTTATTCAGGATTTTCCCATTCGTAACAGATCGTTATTTCTTCATATAAGCTTTCCTTTCTGCAACTTAAGGCAAAGAGAGGTATCACTGAGACTTTCTCGATAGGTAAGCTGTGGATCAAATGAAATAGTTGTGGGGCTTCAATAAAAAATGAACTTTGTAATTTGAACATAAATTACAAAATATGGCCACAGCGAATGATAATTATGAGTTACTGCTCAGAGCTCTACTACCCAAAGAGATCTTCGATTACTTTGAGATTGTTAAAGTTATAGTTAGCGATAACAACATAGATTTACACTTAGACGAGCGAGATTTCAAACCAGACGAGTACAAAGATGAAAAGCTAACATCCAAAGGTTTTCATGCCACATCGGTTATTCAGGATTTCCCCATCCGTAACAGATCGTTATTTCTTCATATAAGACGGCGTAGGTGGTTGGTTGAACCCACAGGAGAAGTTGTTAGCAGGAACTGGGATACAGTAGCAAAAGGGACACGTTTAACCAAAGGTTTTGCGATTTTTTTAAAAGGATTATTTGGACAAATACCCGATAAGCAGTAACAGCCTGGAGAAACACTACTATGTTGATGGTGATCAGTTCGGCCAGCAATACAAAGATCACCTAAGCGATTATCACGAGTGGGATCAACGCGCACATGCAGAACAATGGATGTTATTTCCGGATAATATTGGGAAGCATCTCAGTATTGACGAAACGTCTTTAACCAACGGTGAATTATATACCATTTTAACCAATAAATCAGCCAAAGGAAAAAGGGGGGCATTGGTAGCCATGATTCATGGTACAAGTTCAGATACGATAAATAATATATTAGATAAGATCCCTGAAGAAAAAAGAAATCAAGTTGAAGAAGTAACATTGGATATGGCAGGCTCCATGCAGAAAATTGTCCAACATTGCTTTCCACAGGCATCTCGTGTTATTGATAGGTTTCATGTGCAGAAGCTTGCTTATGATGCCCTCCAGGAGATGCGTAATTTACTAAGTCTAAACATGCTCCTTTTTTGTTTGCCAATGGGGATACAAAAAGACAGCTGCTGGCTCGGAGCAGGTACTTATTATTCAAGTCACCAGAGAAATGGACTGACAGTCAAAAGCGACGAGCAAAGATCCTGTTTGCACAGTATCCTGATATGGAGAAAGCCTTCTCATTGACACATTCATTAAGGCTGATATTTTCAAAAACAAAAGACAAAGGAGTTGCATATACGAAACTAGCCAGATGGTATAATGAGGTAACAGATTCTGAGTTTAAATCTTTCAACACTATTGCTGCAACCATTTACACTCATTATCCTAATATTCTCAATTTCTTTGACAATAGAAGTACCAACGCTTCTGCTGAATCATTTAATGCAAAACTAAAGGCCTTCAGAGCTTCTTTAAGAGGAGTGAGAGATATTAGTTTCTTCCTGTTTAGAGTTGCTAAAATATATGCGTAAAAATTATTCATCCCACAACTATATGAATTGATCCAGGAAAACCTTAATGGATTTATGGAGTTTTTTTGCAGGTAAAAATAGTTTAACTGATACTCAGCTATTTAGCTCCTATTTTGGCTTTTGTTGAAAAAAAGTTACCAAAATCCATTAAGGTTTTGGATTTAGCTGCGGTATTCATATAGAGCGTTGGGATGAATGTGGTCGTTAAGTTCGCGATATAGATCATTAAATGCTTAAGACCACAGCTTTAGGTACTATGCTATAATTTGACTGAAAGGAGGATAGATGATGAACCCAGACAACCCCCCCCCTTGAAATGATTAGATCATTATCAAGGGGGCGAGTTGTGACCAAGAGAAGATGCATTGCATAAATTGAGAACCCCTTGGCACATTACCCTCTCGTTAACAAAAGGGATTATTCATCTAATTCTTTTAAACATGAAGAAAATTTTTGTAAAATCAATAATTCTTTGCTTAATTTTTGCATCATTTGCATTACAGGCATCGGCACCATTTGCCCCATCTGCCACGTCTGTCACAATAACAGATATTCCTTCATCAGTTCGAGATGACTATCGGATAAAAGTCAGGATTGATGGTAAAGAGATCATTACCGGATATGACTATGTTGATGATGTGTATGCTTATGGCTCCTTTAGTACTTCCGAGTCATTTATGGCATATCATAAATTTATGGAGGAAACCACTAATCATGTTATTGCCTATATATGGTCACAGCCTGTTTCAGGTGGAGCATGGACATATCATGGAGGTATATCATCTGCCGATGGTGATAATAAATCATTTGGTGATGATGATTGGTTAATTCATTGTGATTTAGACTGGGATGATATGGTTATTCCTAATTAGTATATTGTTAGTTTTGAGGTGCAAGGGGGGGGACTCCTCCCTTCACCTTTATGTATCATTATGAGAACCATTATTATTAGTATTCTAATCTTCCTGTGCTTTGCCTGTAGTAAAGTTTCAAATCCTCCAATAGCTGTTCTTCAGGTTTATCCTCAAAAAGGAGACTCAACAACTTTATTTGAGATTAATGCAGAGGGATCATATGATGATGTAAGCTTATTTCCAACACTTGAATTCAGATGGGATTTTGATGATAATGGGATTTGGGATACAGATTTTGAGTCAAATGCCGTAATCGTACGATACTTTCCAATACCATCAACTTATCAAATAACCGTTCAGGTAAGAGACCAAGATGGTTTAAGCTCACCAGCCACGGATTCTATTGTTGTTTTTGGACAAAACAAGGAGGTTTCAATCTTAACAGATTCTCGGGATGGTCAAACTTATAGAACTGTCAGGATAGGTGAGAGGTGGTGGATGGCAGAAAGTCTTCGCTACGGAAAGACCATCGACCATTGGACTCAGCCTCAGTCAGATAATCAGATCATTGAACATTATCTTCTTTGGAGTTTCAACAATCAAAAAGAATACTGCACCTATTCATGGCATGAAGCAATGAATCATAATTTAAATGATCTCCAGGGGATTTGTCCGGATGGTTGGCATCTTCCAACAAAAATTGAGTGGGAGTCTTTGTACAAGGAAATGCCAGAATTTTACGCGGTAAAATATTATGGAGAGAACGGTTTGTCAGGACTGAATTTAAGTGATGGAACACAGTTTTTTATTGAGAGAAAAGACCAAACTTTGCATGAGGCTTATAACCAATCGGCATATTGGAGCGCTCATAACTTTTTTACTGATGACGATATACTACTTGTAAGCTATGGTTCATTCACCCATTACAATATTGATCTGGCATTATTAAAGGAAATATATATCGATTTTTCTGATGAAGTTCAGTGGGTTCATACGATCAGATGTATAAAAGATTAAGAAAATGAAAGTCTTCAGCAGATTTAATTTTGGCTCAATAATAGTTCTTTTATGTTTGATATTATCATGTTCAAATGACATTGATATATATGTCGATCATACTCCAACTCCGCTTGTATATTGTCAAGTTGATCCTTCAGACAGCTTTTGTATGGTTACTTTATCCAAATCATTTCAAACACTTTCGGATGCTCGTAAAGTTTTCTCTAATGGTGAAGACTTATTAGTAGATAATGCTGAAATTGTTTTAGAAGCTTGGGGTGCAGGATACAAATTATGGGAAACCGGCTTTAAATTGGTTGAACCAACTTCACTAACCTCAACATCAAATGTTATATCTCGAAGTGTTTACAGATCAATCAAAACTCTTAACTTGCCAGATCCAACATCATACCATCCCTCACAAACAGGAATCTATGACAATTTAAGATTGATAATTACCTCCCCGGAGTTTGAGCAAATCATTTACTC
>JAGLDP010000062.1 GCA_023145515.1 Bacteroidales bacterium | reverse complement strand
TTAAAACCATATTTCTATAGTACATCTTTTGAGGAAAATGAGAATTCTCTTGAGTTTACTCCTCAAGCAAAAAGCGGGTTCTTTAGATTGCAATATACTGATAATGAGGAGCACTATATTCGAATGAGTATCTTTAATGGCAAAGGTGAAATAAATATCGACGGTAAAAGAGCTATTTCAGGCACCGAAGAGTTTGCAGGAATGAAAGCTTACTTCTATGCTGAATTTGATACCGATATTCTTAGTGTTACTTACCGTAACCCGGGAGATAAGAGGAGCTTACTAATTGGCGTAGGAAATATACCTCAAACTACTGCCTTCCGATATGGTATATCCTATATCAGCATTGAACAGGCTAAGCAAAATCTACAAAATGAAATTCCTGAATGGGATTTTGAATTCGTGAAAAATACGGCAAGAAATATTTGGGATAAAGCTTTTTCAAAAATAAATGTTGAAGGTGGAACAGAGGCTCAAAAACGAGTTTTTTATACATCCTTGTATCGCTCCTATGAGCGCATGGTTGATATTAATGAGTATGGAAGATACTATAGCGCTTATGATCACAAAGTGCATGAATCAAATGAAGCTTTTTATGTTGATAACTGGATATGGGATACTTATATCGCACTAGAACCCCTGCACATGATCCTTGACCCTGATATGGTAACGGAAAGGATTAAATCATATATCAAAATGTATGAGCAGAGTGGAACAATACCCTCTTTTGCATTGGTCTTTGGCGATTGGCCGGCCATGACAGGTAATCATGCTGCAGCTTGGATCACAGATGCTTGGTTTAAAGGCTTAAGAGACTTTGATCTCACAACTGCATATAACGGACTAAAAAAGAATTCCTTAGATGCTACACTGATTCCATGGGCAAACGGTCCAAAAACTGAACTTGACGATTTTTATAATGAACATGGATATATGCCCGGATTAAAACCCGGAGAAGAAGAAACTGTGAAGGAGGTAAGCCTGCCATGGGAAAGGAGACAATCGGTTTCTGTCACCATCGAAAATAGTTATGACGATTGGTGTATCGCACTACTAGCATCTGAGCTTAAACAAAAAAAAGATGAAAAGCTTTTTCTTAATAGAGCAGCAAATTATAAAAACGTTTTTCGTGTAGATAAAGGAATAATGTGGCCGAAGGATAAGAGTGGAAACTGGATCGAACCTTATGACCCCAGATTTGCCGATAGAATGTATTTCACAGAAAATAATGCATTCACTTATAATTGGTATGCTAAACATGATCTCCATGGCCTATTTGACCTTATGGGAGGCAGAAATAGAGCAGAGGCTATACTTGATCAACTGTTCAGAGAAGACCTGGGTACAGATAAATTTAAATTCTGGTACTTACAGCCCGATGCTTCAGGACTAGTAGGTCAGTTCGTTATGGGTAATGAGCCAAGTTTCCATATCCCTTATATTTACAACTATCTGGGAGCCCCCTGGAAAACCCAAAAACGTGTTCGGATGCTCCTCGAAACCTTCTTTACTGATAATCTATTTGGTATCCCAGGCGATGAAGATGGCGGTGGAATGTCGGCTTTTGTAGTCTTTTCAATGATGGGGTTTTTCCCTGTAACACCCGGAATTCCTGTTTATAACATCACTAGTCCGGTGTTTGAAAAAATAAGTATCGATCTGCCCAACAATAAAGTATTTACCATTATTGCTGAGAATAGTTCAAAAGAGAACAAGTATATTCAAAAAGCATTTTTAAATGAGGAGCCCCTGAATAAACCATGGTTTACTCATGACGATATTATTAAGGGAGGAACTCTAAAACTGATTATGGGAAGTCAGGCAAATAAACAATGGGGCAGCAAAAGAGACGATTCTCCTCCATCAGAAATCTCATATCAACCAAAATTGACCAGGTAAATGATAAAAATATCTTCACAACCTTTGAAAAAACTACTAATAATTACTCTTGTAGTTCTTCAACTCGGATTTCTTGATTTATACGGTCAGATCAGACAAGAAGATGCAAACGGAAAGACCTCTGACCTATCCACTCTTGAGTGGAAGCTTTGGGGATACAGGCCTGAATTCTGGAGAATGAATTTTGATTTCAATAATTTCTCAGGAACATGGGCAGAGTTCGCAGATATACCTGTTAAAGTGCCGGGATCTGTTCGAAATGCACTACTAAATGCTAATCTTATACCCGATTGGAATTTTGGATTGAATAATACCTTATCTGAATGGATAGAAAACCGACACTGGCTTTTTGCTGCACGAATTCCGGATGAATGGATATCAGGCAAAATCGGCGATAAAATCATTTTGCACTGCGATGGACTCGACCATAATGGTATACTACTGATTAATGGAAGAGAAGCTGGAGAATTTAACAACACATTTATTCCCCATACTTTCAATATTAGTCCCTATCTAAAAGAGAATAACAACACGATAGTTTTTGTTTTTGAATGCCCTCCACGGTACCTCGGACAAATTGGTTATACTTCAAAAATAAAAGATTGGAAACCACGATTTAACTATGGCTGGGATTGGGTGCCTAGAATCGTTCAAATTGGAATATGGGATAATGTCTGGATAAGTACAGAAAATGACAGCCAGGCCTTGATCAATGATATTCAAATCATTGCAGATGCAGATAAGAACAAAGGAGTACTTAAAATTAAGGCCAACTTAAACGAAAAAGCAATACAGAGAAATATCAAAGTAAGACTTTCAGAAGCAAATGGGAAAAAGGTTTTTGAAGATGTAATACAAGGAAGAGACTTGCTTTCACAAAAAATATGGAATGACCTTAGAGTGGAGAAATGGTGGCCAAATGGCTTTGGCAATCAAAGCCTTTATTCACTCCAACTAAGCATAATTGACGCGCTTGGAAAAACAGAACAAATAATATCCCGCACTATCGGATTCAGAAATATTGAGTGGCTTCAGTGCGAGGGAGCGTCAGAAAATGCTGATCCATGGATATGCAGTGTCAATGATAAACCGATTTTCTTACAAGGAATCAACTGGACACCAATCAGGCCAAACTTTGCCGACCTAAAAGAAGAGGATTACCGACAGAGACTAAACACCTACAAAGAGCTAGGAATCAACACGATTCGCGTATGGGGCGGAGGATTTCCAGAAAAGCAGTGGCTATATGATATTTGTGATGAAATGGGAATCTTAATCTGGCAGGATTTTCCTTTAAGCTCCTCAGGAATCGACAATTACCCTCCAGAAGATCCTGAAGTAGTTTATGGCATGTCAATAATTGCAAGGCACTATATAAACAGATTGCAACACCATGCAAGCATAATGCTTTGGTGTGGTGGTAACGAGCTTTATAACCTTGAAAATACTACTACAGTAACTGAAAAGCATATCATGATTGGTGAAATGAAGGAGATCGCAAATACAATGGATCCATCAAGAAGATTTGTGAATGGTAGTCCGTCAGGACCAAACATATCGGCTGCGAGAGATAATTTTGGTAGTGGAAATAATTGGGATACCCACGGCCCATGGAAATTGCCTTTTGCAGCAAACGATAAAACCATGCAGAGCGTAAGAGATTTCTGGAATATGAATGATGCCTTGTTTATTTCAGAGGCAGGCGTTCCAGGGGCCATGTCGGCTGAAATGATCACAAAATATGCAGGAGATTACAAGCCACTACCGGCAAATATTGAAAACCCTATCTGGCGAAATGTAAATTGGTGGATTGATTGGGATGAGTTTATTGCTGATCAAAATGAGACAACAGAAATTTCTCTTGATCAATATGTGAAATGGAGCCAGAAACGCCAGACTGAAGGACTATGCATAGCTTTAAAAAGTCGCAAGGACCGATTCCCGAAAAGCGGAGGATTTATTCTTTGGATGGGACATGATTGTTTCCCATGTATGGTAAATACTTCTATCTTAGATTTTGAAGGAAATCTAAAACCAGCAGCAATTGAATTAAGTAAAATATGGAAGGATAATAATATAAACTATTTGAGATGAAAAGAAGTGAAATTAATCAACTAATCAGAGGTTCTATAGAGTTCTTTAACGAGATGAATTTCAATCTTCCTCCCTGGGCTTTTTGGACACCCGATGATTGGAATGGCAAGTATGAGGCTTGTAAGGAAATTGTAGATAATGTTCACGGTTGGGATCTTACTGATTTTGGGAGTGGCAACTTTCACAATCAAGGCTTAATCTTGTTTACACTTAGAAATGGAAACCAGAAGACAGATAAAAAAATCTATGCTGAAAAAATAATGATCGTTGAGGAAAATCAGGAAACTCCTATGCATTTTCACTGGAGCAAAATGGAGGATATCATCAATCGTGGTGGCGGAAACCTGCTTATTGATTTATATATGTCAAATGAGCAAGAAGACTTTTCACAAAGTGATTTTGAAGTGAAAATTGACGGTATTAGTCGTACAATCTCTGCCGGAGAAAGTGTAATTCTTAAACCTGGTGAAAGCATCTGCCTTGTTCAAGGTATGTATCATCGTTTTTATGGCGAAAAAGGAAAAGGTAAGGTATTGGTTGGAGAAGTGAGTGCTGTTAATGATGACAGTTCGGATAATCGTTTTTACGATGAAGTTGGAAGATTTCCTGATATCATTGAAGATGAAGAACCTTTACACTTATTGGCATCCGACTATAAAAAATATATTTAGAAATGGCTGAGAAAATTATTGTTTCAGGAGTTGGATGTACTCTGGTTGACAGTCTATATAATAATGTTTCATTTAGTGCACAAAGCTTTATTACTCATCTATCAAAAGCTAAGGGAGACGGAGGACTAACCCCCGGGCATCTGGTTTTTAAGGAAGAATTTGAGAAGTTTGAAGGAAAAGCATTTGACTCCACCATAAGAGATATCATTTCTGATAGGAATCCTGATAAAATCAACATTGGTGGTCCTGGAGTTGTTCCTATTATTCATGCTGCTCAATTATCTGACAATAAAGATTGTGAGTATCACATTTATGGTGGAAGAGGAGATGACAGTAATGGACATTTTATAAAATCTCTTTTAGAAAGAACAACTGTTGTATCAAACAACTATATCACTCTGGATAATGAAACACCATCAACTTTAGTGCTTTCTGATCCAAACTATAAAAATAGTGGGGAGCGTATATTTATTAATTCTATAGGTGCAGCCTGGAATTACTTACCAAGAGAACTGGATGAAGACTTTTTTGCTTCTGATATAGTGGTTTTTGGAGGAACAGCTTTGGTGCCACTTATCCATGACAGTCTAAGCGAATTGCTTGAAAAAGCAAAGTCTAAAGGCTGTTTAACAATAGTCAATACTGTTTATGATTTCAGAAATGAAAAGGCAAATCCAAACTCAAAATGGCCGCTCGGAAAAAGTGATAATAGTTATGGAAATATTGATCTATTATTGATGGACCTTGAAGAAGCTCTTAGACTTAGTGGTAAATCAAATATAAATGATGCAATGCAGTTCTTTCGCGATAAAGAAACTGGTGCTGTAATAATTACCAGAGGTACTGAGAATATTGTTCTATATTCAAAAGGAAGTATATTCAAAGCCATTAATCATATAGAAATGCCTATCTCTGATGCTGTTACAAAAGAACTTAAGCAAGGAATAGCATCTCATGGAGATACAACAGGCTGTGGCGATAATTTTGTAGGAGGAGTTATTGCCTCATTAGTATCACAGCTTCAAAGCGGAATCTCATCTCCTGATTTAAAAGAAGCATCTGCCTGGGGGGTTGTCTCAGGAGGCACTTCTTGCTTCTACATGGGTGGAATGTATGAGGAAAAAAGTGATGGTGAGAAAAGAAAGATGATCGAACCATATTACAAGCTGTATAAAAAGCAAATCAAGAAATAGAGCCAAAATGGTTCGCAATAATACTATTTTACAATGAGAATAAGCAGAGTAATCGTTCATCCAATTACATTCTTACTATTGTTTGGACTAATAATCATTAGTGATTCATATTCTCAATCGCAGAATCAGATAAATCTTTCTGGAAAATGGAAAGTAACCTGGAATGATGGTACCCATGGTCCAAACTATATCGATCAGTTTTGCAGAATAAACCCTTCGATTGACAGCTTACGATACTTGGATGTTGATGTGCCTATGGATCTAAACATAGCAATGCAAAAAAAAGGGATTGTTGGTGACCTTAATTTCGGAGCAAACTATCTTTCAGCACGATGGATAGCTGAACAATACTGGCAATATTTTAAGCAATTTGATGTTCCTGCAGAAGCTCTGAATAAAACTAGCCTGCTAACATTTGACCGTCTTGATTATCTTGCTAAAATTTACCTGAATGGTGAATTCGTCGGAAGTCATGAAAATGCATTTATCCCTTGCACCATAGATGTTACAGGAAAGCTCAAAGAAGGAAAGAACACTCTTTCAATTGGTATTGCGAGCGGCTTGTATGATGTAGCCGACGAAAACATATCAGACTATAACGGTGCCTTGAATAGGCACCTAAACAAACGTCACTGGTAGAGAAAACCTCA
>JAGLDP010000061.1 GCA_023145515.1 Bacteroidales bacterium | reverse complement strand
AGAGTATTCGGAATATCATCTACCCCCAAACGAATAAATGAGATAGCAGCTACACTTTCTTCATCAATCTTGTAGGCAAGAGCTGCATAATCATATTTTGCCAAACCAGCGAAATACTCTGCATGCATTAGTGAAATATCAAAATCAGAATCGATTCCAATCAAAGCAGATGGATTCCAGTACCCGGCTGTAACATCATCAACCAGTGCTATTCCTGCCCCACCCATACCCATTGTACGAGCTCCAACACCAATATTCAGAAATTCATTACTGTACTTAACTTGAGCCGATAAACTGGCAGTGATAGCAAGAATTACAAATATCCCTAAACATCTTCTCATATTGATTCTTCTAAACTTAGCGACACAATATAAACAAACTATCATTTTTAACTATTTTTGTGCTCAATTATTGCAATAGAAGAAGACAAAATGTTGATTAAAAGACTAATTTCTCATATACCAAATACTCTCACAAGCATAAACCTCATTGGTGGATGCCTGGCCATTCTGATTGCCTTCAGCGGAGATCTGCGCCTGAGTGCCATTATTTTGCTCGTAGCCTTCCATGCTGATATTTTTGATGGTATGTCGGCACGACTATTAAAAGTTCAATCACTAATGGGCAAGGAACTGGATTCTTTAGCTGATTTGGTGTCATTCGGACTAGCACCAGCAGTTATTTTACATGTAATGTTAAAACAACAATTAAATATTGAGGCTTTTGCATTCTCCTTGCCTACAGAAACATGGATTACTTTACTAACTCCCTTTACTTTGCCTGTATTTGCAGCACTCAGACTTGCAAAATTTAATGTCGATGAAAATCAGAAAGATGAATTTATTGGCCTCCCCACCCCAGCAAATGCATTAATGGTAATCAGTTTGCCGCTAATTGCGTTCAGCCAACCAGATTCCTTTATTATTAATCTATTTTCAAATCCTGCAACAATAATCATTTACTCAATAGCTGTTTCTTTGCTCATGGTGGCCCCGGTTCATCTGTACGGACTAAAACTGAAGGGCTTCGGATGGCAGATTAATAAGTTCAGATACTTATTTCTTGCCATCGGAATTGTAACGATAATGACTTTTTATCACACCGGGCTCTTTCTAACTATTGTATTGTACTTTGGATATGGCGTTTTATTTGGTATCCTAAAACGAAAAGGCATCATTTCTTAAGCTTAACAGGCTGTATCCAAGCTACTTCCACATCACCTTCTCTGAAAGGATTCTCCTGTAACTTACTGGAGATCACCTTCGCTCTAACAAATTCCTCATTGCCTTTATAAGTGTACTTCACTTTGGCTCCAGTTTGTTCATCAACAACAATGACATCATCAGAACCTGCAATTAATGCGATAAACTGAGTGCGATATTCAACACCTTTTTCCTGATTTATCCAAATCCTTAACTGCTTCCGTGTACTCACAAAGTCTTTTATCTCAACTCCTGTTGAAGCATAGTAATCTCCCTGAATCATAGCCTGATAGAGCGCATGTGGGGTTAGCTTCTCTGATCTGACCATTGACCATCCCCTTCCTGGATTTGCTCGTCCTGATCTGAAATTAAGATAATGATGACTATCGTCATTTGCTATCCCTAACAGCAGAGCTTCTCCATTTTCAATTCTCCATTGATTCACCTTATCCCACATTTCCTCTGTTCCCGGATGGCTGTCATCGCCATAATTCCTCACACTAGGATGTCCATTATATACCTCAAAAAAGCGAGCTCCTGATCTGGCAATATCATCTGCCGTCATTGCCCAACCAAAATTCGGATGATTAACAATAATCCATTCAGGATTCCCATCACTTACAAGAGCACTCCTGATTTTCATTACATTGCTCTTTAGACACTCAGATACCAGATCTCCTTTTGCAGGAACAACTTTTGTACTGAGGTTGATTCCATTCAGGTGTACAGGTCTTTTCTCTGCTGCATCAGTTATTTCCTCGGCAGCTATCAACAAAAAATCATCAGGCTTTTCAAAGAGAGAACGATACTCATTAAGAGTTCTAAGTTTAGCCCATAATTGTTCTCCACGAATTTCAGTCTGTAAGCCAACACCTCCAAAATGCTCAATATAATTCACATAATTCTCTCTGATAGTTTCGTTTCTGTCGACGTTATACCATTTTTCACCTTCTTGAAGGAGATTGTGATCAGTTACTGCCAAAAAATTATAGCCATTACTTTTAAACCAGTAAGCAACTTCCTCGGGATAAGTATCGCCATCGCTCCAATACGAGTGTGCATGCATATTTCCTTTCCAAAACCTGGCTTTCTTTGGTGTTCCAGAACTCAAACCAAGACAAAGCAGTACTATAATTGTACCTAACAAAAGTGGTGCTTTCATAATTATTGGAATTTTAGAAAGTAAATTTATCATTTTTATTTTCGGGATTACAGACCCCTACAAAATCTCAATAAGCAAATGGCCCTTACGTACTTCATCCTTCTTCAGTGGCTGTCTTTCACTGGCTAAATGAGAAGAAAAAAACAGATCCCCTCCAGCAGTAGAGAAGCTGGCTCCAAGGAATCGAATTGTATTTCCATCAACAAAAGCTCTGAAAGCCCCGGTTCCATCAGAATGCATTCGGATACCAGACCCGGATTTATCAGTCAATGAGGCTTGAATAAGTTTGTCGCGACTTGCCCTGAAATCATTTGATCCCATGGGATACGTATCTTCCTCCCAGCCCCAGGCAGGCTTGTCTCCAAAGTTTTTTGTAACGCGCATCCCATTCGGAAATGGAGTAGCTTTACCTTTAGTTCTTCCAATATGATTCTCAGGATAGATTGACCACTGCCCATTGCGCTCCCATGCCAGGTGCTCATATTCATAAGGCATGGTATAAATCAAGCCTATTTGACGCGGATTGATATCTTCTTTAGCCAAAATGGAGTAATCAATTTTCACTTGCGAAGTTGAATCAAAAAGATACCTGATCGTAAATTCAGCTTCTTTATAACTACCCTGCACCTCAATAAATACAGAATTCCCTTCCTTGCCACTTGCCGATATTCTACCACTCCATTCCTGACAGGGATAGTTCAGGGGCTCAATCAAAAGACTATGTTCAGTGTTACATGGACCCGTTTTAAGAGGAATCAGGAATAATTCAGGACCACCAGATAATATCTCTTTATGCCCATTACGAACCTCCCTTAGCTTACCTGTAGGAGCATCAAAAACCCACTCTGCATCTCCATGAATAACAGTTGCTTTTCTTTCTAAAACCAGTAGTTGAGGCTTCAGCTTACTTTCTGATGCGCTAGATATCTCAGGAGCTCCTGACAAAATAATACGATACTCATCTATAACATATCCTTGAGGTGATGTAAAAACTAAATCAAATTCCTCTCCCCCATGAATCTCAATATCAGGCCATATTTTCAATAAACCACTTTGTCTGGGTTCAAGATCCATTCTTGCCTGCCCTGTTGAATTACCAAGAGACCAGGTAATTTCCAGCTCACTCATATTCGTAAAAAGCTGTCGGTTCTCTACAGGAATCAAAATAGGTTTACCGGTAGCCGGTTTTTTGACCTCTCTGACAACAATTTTTATTGGTGAATAAATCTTTTTCAAATGCCAGTACTCAGGTTTGGGTCGACGGTATCCGTCTATCGGCCCCCATTCTCCATATCCAACGGCAGTTCCATCAGGCATGTAGAAAACATCATCTACTCCAGACCAAATGGCTCCACCAAGGCATCCTGTGCTATGATACATATTCTCCCACATACTCTCAAGTCCCCTCCCCCATGCATCACGCACACCGGGGTCAGTTACAATTTCCTGTCGGTTATAGGTATTCAAATGGGCATACTCGCCAAACAAAAGCGGACGATCATACTTACGAGCTACATCCGGTCCCTTGGGGCCCGGGTAGTGAATGTTGGCAATTTGAGTAGACTTGCTGCCATAATTATTAAAACCACCATAAGACTGATCATGAAAACTAACCGGACGACTAGGGTCGATTCTGTTAATCTCAGGCAGAATACTTGCCCATATTGGTCCCCATGCTGATTCATTTGCCATTGACCATATAATAATGGATGGGTGATTACGATAATGCTCAACAGTTTCGAGTACTTGCTGACGAATAATATCCGTGAATTTATTATCATGCGGATTATCGGTCTGCCAACGATT
Source organism: Bacteroidales bacterium (assembly GCA_023145515.1). Classification (GTDB taxonomy): domain Bacteria; phylum Bacteroidota; class Bacteroidia; order Bacteroidales; family UBA12481; genus JABHCC01. The sequence continues at coordinate 10,921 of JAGLDP010000061.1, read as the reverse complement.
ATTTGCTCCATGTCCAACCCAGCATACGGGTGCTTCCAATTCAACAAACAATCCAATTGAATCACAAATCGAGATAAACTCCTCAGCAGGAGGGTAATGCGAGGTTCTGATATAGTTAACATTGGCCTCTTTAAATAGTTTCGCATCAGCCAGCCATTCATCCATGCTCAAGCTGCGCCCTTTTGTTGGATGAACTTCATGCCTGTTCACTCCTCGCAGTTTGATTGGTATCCCATTAACAAAAACCTGATTGCCAACTACATTAATTTCCCTGAATCCGATCTTTTGATGAACCTTTTCAATAGTTTTTCCGTCATTCTCCAAAATCACATAAACATCGTATAGATTGGGATGTTCAGGATCCCAAAGATCAGCTTGCAAAACAGGCATGGTAATAGAAAGGACACTCCCAGCGACTTGATCATACTGAGAAATTGACATTAGTTTATCCTGAACAACTTCCCCTGACAAGGGATTATTTAGTATTAATCGAGCCTTTAAGTTCTTTACTTGAGTTTTACCATCACCGGCCAAGAGAAATTTGGCGCTTAACATGGCCCCTTTAAAATTCTCATCCAAATCAGTATCAAGATGAAGCTTGCTGATATGTGTATCAGGAAGTGCGAAAATTTCTATTTTCCGTGTGATTCCACCCAACTGGTGGGCTGCATATTGTGATGCAGATGCCAGCGTATCAGCTGTAGATTCGTTTTGCACGCTTAGAATTAACTCATTAATCTTTCCAGGTCTGGCATAGTTGGTAAGGTTTAGTTCAAAAGGGGTAAACCCTCCTTCATGACTACCCACCAGCTTGCCATTAAAAAAAACATGTGCGAGGCTGTAAACGGCGTCACACCTGAGCATAATCTGATGATTTTTCCAATCAGCCGGAATCTCAATCCTTTTGGCATAGGCCGCTTTGCTTCCTGGCTCAACTGTAAAACCCTGCATGACCCATTCGCCAGGAACCTGAATTGATTCCCATTTCAAATGCTTGGTTCGAGTCCTTTTCCAGAAATTCAATGGAGGTGATGGATTAAAATCCCATTGTCCGTTTAAACTAATAAGCGCTTGAGAAATGCCACTTACTACATAAGGTTTTGGTGTAAATCCATTGACCTCCTGAGACTGTGCCTGTGTGAAATTACCAATAATCCCATAAGTCACAGACAATAATAAAAAAATAAAAGATCGTTTCATGTGCAGGTTTTTTTCGTTTCAACAAAATTAGTTCAATCTAAGCAGTCAGATATCAAATATCGGAAATACCATCATATTATAGTGCAATAATCGGAAATTTTGAATCCCATCGTCACCGATTCACAGATTCCCAAATAATCCCTACATTGTTGCGATTTTTGCTTTAATACTTGAAAAAGATGAGAAAATTTTGCTTAATCTTTGTGCCAGGCATTTTGCTTGGTATCTTATTGATATGGGGGGCCGGAAAAGCAATTGAAGCCACCTCTACTGATAAGTATTGCAGCTCCTGTCATGTGCATCCACAAGCTAATATTTCCTGGAAAAGATCAGTTCACTACGATACTGGAAGTGGAACACATACTCATTGTGTGGAATGTCATTTACCTCCAAAAGGCGAAGGCTATTTAGTCCAAAAAATCCGTACAGGTCTGCATGATGTTTACGCGCACTGGTTTAAAGACTCTGCCGACTTCAACTGGGATGCCAAATCCAAACTTGAAAATGCAGTGCATCACACTTTTGATCTTTCCTGTAATAAGTGCCATGCCAATTTATTCCCCATACAACTAACGAAGAAAGGTTCTGATGCTCACCTGTATTATGTTTCGCAAACTGAAAAAGGCATTGATATTCAGTGCATTAATTGCCATCTGGATGCCGGACATTATGACCCTAACTACACGCATGAGGCAAATATAGGTTTTGGCGTTGCTTCTTCATTACCAGAAGAAATTTTCAATGAGCCCGCCATGGTTGAAGAATTTATCAGCTTTAAAGAAACTATCCCAAACTCTTCTGTTAGCTTCAAAATGCTTACGATTCACGGTGGTAAATTCATGCTTGGAAGTCCTGAAGATGAACTTTTCCGTGATGATGACGAAGGACCCTCAACAGAGGTGGGAGTAAGTTCTTTCTTCTTAGGAGAAATAGAGGTGAGTTGGAATGAATATATGGCCTTTTATGCACAAACTGCAGGAGAAGGCCGAAGTTCAGATACAGAAGGAGTACGAAAAAACACTGCTAATGTAGATGCTATTGTTGGAGCAACTCCCCCTTATGGTCAACCCGATCAGGGATGGGGAAAAGGCCAGCGTCCAGCTATCTCAATTAGTTATCATGCTGCTGAAACCTACTGCAAGTGGTTGAGCCAGGTTACAGGTAAGACTTACCGCCTGCCCACAGAGGCTGAGTGGGAGTATGCTGCCCGAGGCAATACTCAAGGGGCCTACTTCTTTGAGGTAGATCCGAAGAAAGTCATGAAGAAAGGATTATTCTCATCAAAACCTGATACTACTACAATCAACACTTATGTAGTTTACCGTGAGAATAGCAGTTTAAAGACTCAAGAGTCTGATTTTGTTCAGGCAAATCCATTCGGATTGAAGAATATGCTGGGAAACGTAGCAGAATTCTGCTCTGATTGGTATACAGTTGATGCTTACAAGCAGCTATCAACAAGTGCTTTAAATCCCAAAGGCCCGAGCTCAGGAGAAGAACATGTGATCAAAGGAGGCAGCTACAGAAGTTCAGCTGCTCAAGTCAGGATTGCCAACAGAGATTACACCAAAACAACTGATTGGCTAAGAACAGATCCACAAATACCCAAATCTATATGGTGGTACAGCAACTGTTTCCACGTAGGCTTCAGGGTTGTTTGTGAATTCAACGAAAAAACCGGTAATAACTGAATCACCGAATCACCACATTCACTGAATCACCAAATCACTAAATCACCATTTTTCCTATCTTTAATGTTTCAAACAACAAAACGCCAATAATAAAATACTAATATGAAAAACAAACCCTCCCTTTCCCGTAGATCCTTCTTAGGTCGTGCTGCAACAGCTGGTGCAATCGGCGTTGTTAGTCCTGCCTTGATTCATTCTTGTGCACCCTCAAAGGATATTAAGGATGTGAAATATGATCTTTGCTCTTTTCTTGATCAGGCTCCTGACGGACCAGAACTAAAAGCTGGTTTGATTGGTTGCGGTGGTCGTGGAACAGGTGCTGCACAAAATTTCCTGGACGCTGGTCCGAATCTTAAGATTATCGCGTTAGCAGATGTTATTCCTGATAAATTAAATGCAGCCAAAAAGAAATTAAAAGAGAATAAAAATAATGAGGTTCCTGATGAAAACTGTTTCATTGGTTTTGATGCCTATGAAAAACTCTTAGCTCTGGATCTTGATGTAGTTCTAATTGCCACTCCACCTCATTTCCGTCCGATACATTTTGAAGCAGCCGTTCAGGCTCGCAAGCATGTTTTTATGGAAAAACCGGTTGCTGTTGACCCACAAGGTGCTGTATCAATTATGGGTACTGCTAAAAAAGCTGAAGGACTGGGTTTATCTGTTGTGGCGGGTACACAGAGGCGTCACCAAAGAAATTATGTTGAGACCTATAAGAATATTGCCGGTGGAATGATTGGTGAGCTTACTGGTGGAAATGTTTACTGGAACGGAGGAAAACTCTGGCATAGAAATCCTAATACACAGTGGAATGAAATGGAATACATGATTCGCAACTGGGTAAACTGGATATGGCTAAGTGGCGATCATATAGTTGAGCAGCATGTTCACAATCTTGATGTTGCGCATTGGTTTTTCGGCGCTCACCCGGTAAAAGCTTTGGGGTTCGGATCAAGACAAAGAAGAGTTACCGGAGATCAATATGATAATTTCAGTATCGATTTTGTTTTCGAAGACGGACGTCACCTTCATAGTATGTGTCGTCAGATTAACGGCTGCAACGGTGGCGTTTATGAAAGACTACAAGGTCAGAATGGCTCAACTAACGCTAAAGATATTATCAATGGTCTCAATGGTGAAACACTATGGGAATATCCATACGAACTAGATGAAGAAGGTAAGCATAAAGGATTCCTGAGTCCTTATGTCCAGGAACATGTTGACTTAGTAAATGCTATACGTACCGACACTCCTATTAATGAAGGTGAAAATGTGGCTAAATCAACCATGTTAGCCATCATGGGTAGAATTTCAGCTTACACAGGCAAAGAAACAACCTGGGATGAGATGATGAATACCGATCTCAAACTCGGACCAAAAGTATACGCCATGGGTAATGTTGATGTTGATAAAGCAGTTCCTATTCCGGGCGAAGCCTGGAAACCGAAATAGGAAATATAATTAGCATATATATTTCTGAGCTCTGATAACTGAAAACTTCCCAAAAACTAATAACAAATGACTATGAACTCTAATTCTCGTCGTGATTTTTTGCGGAAGTCTGTTTTGGCTTCTGTTGGGGTGCTTGCTGCTCCTGCTATGGTTTCAGCGGCAGGTAAGAAGGATGATACTGAAATTCAAACCGGACAGTTCAGACTTAAATATGCCCCTTCACTTGGTATGTTTCGGGCTTCAGCCGGGAAAGATCCGATTGACAATATTAAGTTTTGTCATGATCAGGGCTTTCGGGCTATATTTGATAATGGATTGATGGGCAGGCCCAAGGATGTTCAGGAGCGTATTGCTTATGAGCTTGACCTGCTGGATATGGAGATGGGTCCGTTTGTTTTATATGCTGATTTTAGTGTCACATCTTTTGTTAAGAACGATGCTGACACTCTGAAGATGCTGATTAACAAGATGAAAGATGGTGTTGAAGTAGCCAAACGCACCAATGCCAAGTGGGCACTTGTGGTTCCTGGTCGGTATGATCAAAAATTGCACTGGGATTATCAGACAGCCAATGTTATTGAGAATCTAAAGTATTGTGGTGAAATTCTTGAGCAAGCCGAATTGACAATGGTACTTGAACCTCTTAACGGTTTAAGAGATCATCCCGGATTATTTCTGACAGGCATGCCTCAATCCTATATGATCTGTAGAGCTGTTAACAATCCTTATGTCAAAATTGTAGACGATCTTTATCATCAGCAGATCACTGAAGGAAACCTGATTCCCAATATTAAGGCTGCCTACGATGAGATTGCCGCATTCCATTTGGGTGATAATCCTGGACGAAAAGAGCCAACATCAGGAGAGATCAACTATAAAAATATCTTCAAAGTGATCAGCGAAATGGGTTATGATGGAACGCTATGCATGGAACATGGGAAAACTGAAGGCGGCAAAGAAGGTGATCAGAAAGTTATTAATGCTTATAGGCAGTGTGATTCATTTTAGCTCAGGTTTAATCTACGAATTTCCCCAGGGCTTTTACCGTAGTAATCTTTAAAGACTTTGTTGAAATACTGCTGTGTAGAATACCCGCAACGATAAGCAATTTCTGTTAGTCGTTGATCGGGATCTTTTAAGAGTTCAAAGGCCATCTGCATTCGTAATTTATGCTTGTATTCAACTACTTGCATTCCGGTTTGCTTAATGAATAATTTCCGTAAGTACCTGTCAGATATAGCGCAATAAGCTGAAATATCTTCAACTGATGGATCTTCCAGAAAATTATTGTGGATATACTGTAAAGCTTTCACTACATACTGATCTGGCTTTGTTAGGATAATGTCCTTTTCAACCTTCAGATTTCTGCTTAAGTGAATGAATAGTTCAAAAAAGTATAGTTTCACCAAAGATCCTCCAGGGGCACCACTGATCTCTAGCTCACGAACCAGACGAATCATATTATTGCTTATCTCCTGATTACCTGGAACTTTAAGGAAACGACGTGTGTTTTGCAATAGGCTAAACAAAAACAATAAATTATTGTCAGAATCTTCCCTGAATTCGAGTACCGATAGGTTATCTATCCTGAATTCCACCTGAACAAGATGACAACCGGTTTTATTATCAACATAGAAATGATGACTGGCTCCCGGGTAAACCACCATAGTATCTCCCTCTCCAAAATGCACATCCTGATGTTCGAACTGCATATTACAAGAACCTTTACGAACGTAATTTATCTCAATTCTTTCATGCTCATGAGGTCCATATTTTGTTCCAGGATGACACTCAAGGTTTCGGTAGTTAAAAACTGAGAAACCTAGCTCCTGACGAAAAAGTGTATGAATGATATCGTTTGGCATAGTAGATGAAAACACAAACTTACAACAATCGGAACAAATTATTTTTATTTATATAGAAAGCTTAACTTCGTGAAAACTCTAATGACATGAAAACCCAAACATCTATTTTCATTACTTTGCTAGCAATAGTTGCTGTTTTTGCTTCCTGCACAAAAGATCAGCTTAAAAAAGATCATAAAATCGATTACTCTCTGGAATATATTCAGGATGAAATTGTGCTAGAAGATCTCATGCATGATTTATTTCTTGAAATCGAAGAAAGTAATCTTTGGTTAGATGGATTTAAGAACGATCGGGATAGAAGCGATTGCAGAGTCATAACAATAGAACCAGAAGAAAGAGGTGTTTTTCCAAAAACTATCACCATCGACTTTGGAACGGGATGTGAGATCAAGGAAGGTTTAAGTAAAAAAGGAAAGATAATTATCGAAATGACAGCGGCCCCATATTCTGATGAGTGGACAAAAACGATACGATTTGAAAGATACTCAGTGAATGACAAGTCTTTTGAAGGAGGCAAAAATATCAGTTTCAACATAGAAGGAAGACGAGGTCTGCCCACATGGGAAATTGTTTCAAGAATTAAAATCAAATGGGACGAAGAATCATCTGTTCAGCAAAGTATGCAGAGAACAAGAATGCAAACTGCAGGTTTTGAAACCCCAAGGAGACCAATGGATGATAGCTTTGTGATGACTGGCACCACTACCGGTAGAAACAGAAAAGGCCAGGGGTATGCAACAACAATTACTGAGCCGCTTTTCATGAGCAAAGATTGCCGCTGGATTAAAAAGGGAGCCGTAGAGTTTAAGGTTCGTGGAGAATCAGATGCAGTTCTGGATTATGGTGATGGAACATGCGATGATTTGGCCACGTTTACAAAAGATGGTAAGACTAAGGAGATTCACTTGAGAAAAAAATAGAACCCTCTATTTCGCTTTTCGTAAGATAAATCTTCAGATTTCTATCTTACGACCTTAACAATCTCCTCTCCTATCCCAATTTTATATCCAGAGGAAAGATAAATGACCTCTCCTTTGGAGTTGGCAATCACAAATACTGGCAATTGACTAATAAGCTTCTTTTTAGTCTGATCTTCTATACTTTCAACAAGGGTAAGATCATTGGTTACCAGAAACTGATGATTCTTAGGTAATCCGATGTATTCTGAATTCTTGAATGAGTCTGTTAGTTTGTCCTTCGGAATCACGAAAGTGAAAGGGATATTTATTGCTTCCAATTCTTTCTTTAACAGAGGTAAATCCTGAAAAGTATGCTTTGTTGGTTCTTTATCAGGATCTATCCAGGCTATTACCTGCCATTCCTGATCTGAAGTCATTTGTAAACTAATGTCTTTACCATCCAAGGCTTGATAATTAGTATTCAGGTCTATGGTAGCTATAACTTCTTTTACCTGATCATTGGTTCTCAAGCTTACTACCTTGGTAATTATTTGTCCCTTTTTCAGTTCAAAGAATTCTTGCGAATGCAGAACAGCACCACCTGGCTGACGATTACCAGTTACCAGCATGTAATATCCCTCATCCAACTCAACCCCATCGGCAAAATCAGACAATGGCTTGTCCCAATCATAATGAAGGGTATGGTATTTGCCATCCTTAAATTGAGCAATCGTGAAATGGATATGATACTTTGGTGCAAGAACATTAGCTGGATTATTCTTTAAGATGAAGAGTCCCCGATCGTTGCTTTGCTCTGCAACAGAACTAAAATGCACACTCTTCCACTCCCCATTAATCATATATTGAGCATATTCAGTTCCAGGTTCCAGTCGCGCCGGATGTCCGAATGTTCGCAACATGGCCACAGTAAATATTTTAATACTGAGCTCATCAGCAATTCTTAATCGATAAACACCAGCCGGGGTGATTGGAGTTTCATAATAGTTCTCAGACTCATCAAGCTGAATATTTTTCTTAATCCAGGCAATAATACCAGTTGGATTCATGATTAAAGCGGTAACTTCCTCATTGGTAAATTCGCCTCTCAAAATATCTCGATACCCAAGCAGCATTTCAGTAGCCACTCTTGGATTCAATATGTATCTCTTAAAGATATCATTTGAATAAGTATCAGTGTTTATGAATGCATTTGCTCCAAGCAAATGATCTCTGAGAATCTCCTTTTTAGTATCACGCAAATCCTTCAGCGACACCTGATCTAAGAGCGACATGGCTAAGGGACGAAGTTGTGATGGACTTTTATTTATAAACCCAGCTATTTCATCATAGTTCCCTCTGCTTGACTTGACAAGCCGCACAAAATCTTCACCCTTCAGTTCATACTCCTCAGCGATTTCAAGAGCTCGCTCTTCAGACATAAAAGTAGCCTCATAGGCACCCCTGATAGCATCTTCTTCTTTCAATCGCTTACTATTGAGATCTTTCCCTTCCTGTGAAACCACAAAAGGATCTCTTTGGATAGGCGGGATCAAATCATAGACATCCGTTTTAGCGGTATAGGGATTTTGATTGAGCACAAGAATCAGTGTATCCACCTCTGCCACAGCAATTTTATCATAATTAAACAAATCGCCATTGTGTGCCCAAACCTGAAGATCTCCAAATCCGGTAAGGAAACTACAAAATCCATTCTCATCGGTTTTCTTGGTGGATATTGGATAAAACTCGGCATAGTTATATAATTGGAATTCCACATCAGCCTGATCAACGACTTGATTATTCTTGTCTACCACCTTCACAAACAATTCTTTGGTTTGCGCATAAACTTCCAGTGTATTTAACAGCGAAAACTGAGCTTCTCTGTTTCCTACCCGGCCATCGCCCTGGTAGGCTCCGAAAGCTTTGGTGTGAATAAGCATAGCACGGCGGGCGGGCTCAGTAAACCAACCATTGTCGGGCACCGGACCCGGTTCGCAGGCACCCAGATAATGCCATTCTCCATCGGCCCAGAATTCAACCCAGGCATGATTATCATCAGAATGTGCCCAGCGGGGGGTATAAACCTGACGGGCAGGAATAGCTACTGATCGCAGAGCTGCAGTAGTAAAAGTAGACTCTTCACCACAACGTCCGTAAGCAGTTTTCACTGTTGCAAGCGGTGAGGATGTTCTGATATCAGTTCCTTTATAGCTTACCTTCTCATGACACCAATGATTCACTTCCAAAGCAGCATCAAGCATCGACAAATCTTTGATTCGATCTTTCAGCTCTTCAAAGAACACTTGTCGAGACGTATCGAGATTCTCATTATTAATCCGGTAGGGCAAAACAAAATGCCTGAACTCCGATTCAGGAATAGTGGCTCCCCAATGGAAGGTATCGCGAGCAGCCAAACTGCTCCTCACTTGTTTCAGAAAAAACTCACCATCATAATCAGCCAGATCATTTAATGGCATGAAGGCATAGAGGAATTTGAGACCTTGCTCTTCATTCATTGTCAGGCCATCATCCATAACCCCAAAAAGCCAATCTGCTCTGTTTTGGGCTAATTCTTTTCTTCTTTCAAATTCTTTCTCTACTAACCGGGCATAGTCATCATCAGAATAAATCATGAAACCTTTAGGTCCACAAGAGCTCAAAGCTCCTACCAGCATCAATAATACAATCCAATATATCTTTTTCATAACTCTGCTTTTTCTTTTGCCAGAAAATTACTCAAAAAAGAGCATCCATAAAAAAGAAGCTAAGATTTGTTTGGATTTCAAGGAATCATACCTACTTTTGACGCCAACAACAAACAAATGATCTGGAACAGCACATATCAGTTTTACTTTTACTTTATGGAATAATAAGGGGGATCTGCTGTGCATTGAAAAATAATAAACCAGATCCCGCCGCAAGCGGGATTTTTTTTTGACATGAAAAAAGAAAATACACATAATCTGAAAGTAGCCATCCAGGGATATCCCGGATCATTCCATGATCAGGCTGCACATATATTCTTCGAGAAGCAGAATCTAGACCTAATCTGCTGCCCAAACTTTGACACTTTGTTCGATAAGGTTCAATCGCATGAGGCTGATGTGGCTATCATGGCTATTGAAAACACAGTGGCTGGCTCTCTTCTGCCAAACTACGCCCTCCTGAATAGCGCTGGCTTTCAAGTCTTTGGCGAAGTATTCTTAAGAATCAGCCAAAACCTGATGGCTTTACCAGGCCAATCAATCGATCAAATCAGTGAGGCTCATTCTCACTATATGGCCATCGCTCAATCGCGTCTGTTTTTCAAACAATATCCGCAGATCAAACTAATTGAATCGGAAGATACAGCCTTAAGTGCACAACATATTTCAGAAAATAAGATTATGGGATCAGCAGCAATTGCAAGCCTGGCAGCAGCTGAAAAATACGGACTTGAAGTTATAGCTCCGGGAATCGAGACTAATACAAGAAATTTCACCCGCTTTCTGGCCTTGTACAAACCAAATGGCAGTTTACGTTTCAAAGAAAAGAACCCTGAAAAAGCTTCTTTATCCTTCTCCACACCACATGCCACCGGAAGCCTTTCACAGGTCTTGTCGATATTTTCGTTCTATGGAATAAATCTTACAAAGATTCAATCAATCCCGATTTTGGGAAAAGAATTCAGTTATCACTTTTTGGTTGATTTAACATTTGACGAAGCCGACCGATACCGACAGGCCGTGGAAGCCATTCGTCCGCTGACAGCAGAATTGACCATTCTGGGAGAATATAAAAAAGGCAAGAAAATAGTATGAGCAGCTTAGAT
>JAGLDP010000060.1 GCA_023145515.1 Bacteroidales bacterium | reverse complement strand
TTCGTCAGTCTATTTTACAGGCTTTGGCAGAGCAGTCGCGTATTGTTCGCCTTCCATTGAATCAGGTTGGTTCTCTGAATAAAATTAATAAAGCCTTTTCAAGGTTTGAACAACAGCATGAGCGTAAACCATCAGCTGATGAACTAGCTATTGAGCTTGAATTACCAGCTGAAAAGGTAGCTGACACGCTACGTGTTTCAGGACGCCATATTTCGGTCGATGCACCTTTTGTAGAAGGAGAAGCTAACTCACTATTGGATGTTTTGATTAATGGTGATTCTCCTAATGCTGACAAAGAATTGATGAATGAGTCTCTCAGTCGTGAGATTGATCGTGCTTTGTATACCCTTACTGACAGAGAGCGGGATATTATCAAATTGTTCTTTGGAATTAGTTGTATGGAAATGACACTAGAGGAGATCGGAGAGAAATTTGGTTTGACTCGCGAAAGAGTACGTCAGATTAAGGAGAAGGCAATCAGAAGATTACGTCATACTTCAAGAAGTAAGTTGCTTAAAACCTATTTGGGGTAGTTTTATTTATCCTTTAGCTTTTTTTCCAAAGCAAACATTTCGTCGCGTAACCTTGCGGCCTCAATGAAATCGAGGTCTTTAGCTGCTTTTTTCATTATTGCTTTTGTTTCTGCAATCAGTTTCTTCAAAGCATCCGAATTCATGTACTGAACAACAGGGTCTGCTGCAATAATAGGTGTTTGTGGTTCAATATATGCATTTTTCCTATTTTTGGCTGCCCATTCTCCCATTACAGATTTATTCGATTTTATTATTTGCTGAGGAGTAATTCCGTTTTCTACATTATATTTTAATTGTTTCTCTCTGCGTCGATCTGTCTCGTCAATCGTCCGTTGCATACTCCCTGTTACCTTATCAGCATACATAATAACCAAGCCGTTAAGATTTCTGGCTGCACGTCCTGAAGTTTGTGTTAGCGCAACCTCAGATCGAAGGAAGCCCTCTTTATCTGCATCTAATATGGCAACTAATGATACTTCAGGTAGATCGAGTCCTTCTCTAAGTAAGTTGACACCTACCAAAACATCAAAAACCCCTTGTCTGAGTCCGTCCATTATCTCTATGCGGTCCATTGTATCAACATCAGAATGAATATATCTGCATGATACATCGATTCGATCAAGATATTTGGATAATTCTTCTGCCATTCTTTTTGTCAAAGTGGTAACCAGAACCTTTTCATTTTTTTTTGAACGGATACGAATTTCATTAACAAGATCATCAATTTGATTTGCGCTTGGCCTGATTTCAATTGGTGGGTCTAGTAATCCGGTGGGCCTGATTACCTGATCTGCAACTATTCCCTCAGATTTCTCTAATTCATAAATGGAAGGAGTGGCAGACATGAAAATTGTTTGTCTGGTAAGATTCTCCCATTCATCGAATTTTAGCGGACGGTTGTCCATCGCTGCTGGTAAGCGAAAACCATATTCTACAAGGTTTTGTTTTCGTGATCTGTCGCCACCATACATCGCTCTGATTTGCGGAATAGTTACATGGCTCTCATCTACAATTGTGAGAAAATCATCAGGGAAATAGTCCAGAAGGCAAAACGGACGTGTTCCGGGAGCTCTTCCATCAAAGTACCGCGAATAATTTTCTATTCCACTACAATGTCCCAGCTCCCGAATCATTTCCAGATCAAAAGTAACTCGTTCTTCTAATCGCTTGGCTTCAAGATGCTTACCGATGTCTTTTTGGTATTGCACATGTTCAACCATATCATCCTGTATCTGATGTATGGCAGTTTTAATTCTTTCTTTTGTAGTGACAAAAATATTTGCCGGGTAAATTGTAATTGACTCTGGCTTATCTATAATTCCACCGCTAATTGGGTTAAAAGTTTCTATTTCTTCAACTTCGTCTCCCCAAAAAATCAATCGGTAAGCCACGTCGCCAAAGGCCATATTTATGTCTACTGTATCACCTTTTACTCTGAAATTTCCAGAATTGAATTCGACCTCATTTCTTGAATATAGGCTATCAACCAGAGTGCGAAGGAATTTATTTCGTGGTAAGAGATCTCCTTTTTTTACTTGTATAGTATTTGCGAAAAAGTCATCCGGATTACCTATACCATAAATACAACTAACTGATGATACTACAATCACATCCTTTCGTCCAGACAAGAGAGAGGATGTTGTACTTAAACGAAGCTTCTCAATCTCGTCATTGATTGAAAGGTCTTTTTCAATATAGACGCCAGTCACTGGCATGTATGCCTCTGGTTGATAATAATCGTAATAAGAAACAAAATACTCCACTGCATTATCCGGAAAAAAAGTCTTGAATTCTCCGTATAGTTGTGCCGCGAGAGTTTTATTGTGGCTCAGAACCAGGGTAGGGCGCTGGGCTTTTTGAATAACATTTGCAATTGTAAAAGTCTTTCCTGAACCAGTAACACCTAATAAGGTTTGATAGGGTACATCCTGATTAATACCATCTGTTAACTGTCTGATGGCTTCAGGTTGATCACCAGTTGGAGAAAAGTCTGATACTAACTTAAACTTCATTTCTGAACCTTGAATTATCTGATAATTCTTTCATTTTTTTAAACCCTTGAATCCATAGAAAAATAATGAATGGAAGGAAAGCTAAAAGTAGAATTGGGATTTCAGACATCAGGCAGTAGTCGTAGAAGCCATGCAGAATAATAGGCCATACAATTGCTCTTGTCATGTGTGCTCCTTTTAATCCATCCTTGGCAAATCGGGCCAATCCAAAATAGTACCCCATCGTAACTCCGAAAAAGGCATGAGCCGGAACTGCGGTGATTGCTCGCATCCATCCAACTTCGACACCACCTTGTAATACATATAATAGATTTTCAACTCCGGCAAATCCTAATGAGACAAACACAGCATACACTATTCCATCAAATCGCTCATTGAAATTGCGGTTTGCCCATATCAGAATATATAGCGCAAGAAATTTAAAGATCTCTTCTGTTCCGCTGGCCACAGCAAAAGCAGACCAAATAATATGGCTGTTAGGATCCAACCTTGCTTGTCCGAATGAAGATAAACCCACTTCAATGAAGTACACTGGAATTGTAATTATGGCACCAGCTACCAATGCTTTTAATAATAATCCAATCGGTTCTTTTTCATACTTGTCTCTGAAGTAAACATAAAATAGAATGATAAGAACTGGGGCAAGAGCGATAAATGTGGTACTCATGATTCAAAGCTTATTAGTGTTAATTTCAAGTCTTGTCTGCAGGGAATTTTATACCGGAATCATCTCGGATACGATCTAACGTTTCCATCAGCAGAGCACTAAATGATAGTGGTAGCAGTGGGCTTTCTGTAAGGTTTTCATTCATGCAATCCATCACATGCATGGCCTCCAGGTGATAGCCATGTGTTTCAGGATAGTTAAATTCTAACTCTTCAGATTTGTTGTTTGAATTCCAGATCTCCACCTTGGTTGAACCTATGCCTTGCATTTTTATCCTGACAAATCCGTTCTCGCACCAATACTCTGACTGGGTATCAGAATGAACGGCAAAGCTGGATTGCAGACTGGCTATATGGCCATTATCATATTTGAATAATATTGCGATACTTTCTTCAGATCCGGTAGAGCTAAATTGAGCAACAGTTTTAATTTCGTCTGGTCGTCCAAATGCTTGTAAGGCTGCAAAAACTGGATAAATTCCAATATCTAGCAGAGATCCACCCCCAAGATCAAGGTTATATAAACGATTTTCAGGATCAAATGGTCCGTTGAAGGCAAAATCAGAACGAATCATTTTTGTCTCACCAAGTACTTTGTTTTCCAAAATATCTTTCACCTTCAAAAAAGCAGGTTGAAATCTGGTCCAGAAAGCCTCCATCAGAAACACGCCTTGTTTTTTTGCAGTCTGGATCATCTTATCAGACTGTTTGGAGTTTATAGCAAAAGCTTTCTCGCATAATACTGCTTTGCCATTGTTCAGACACAACAGTGTGTGTTCCATGTGATGGGAGTGCGGTGTTGCGATATAGATAATATCCACCAAAGGATCTGCAACTAGTTCTGAATAGGATCCATAGCTTTTGGCGTAAGTAAATTTTTCAGCAAATTTTGCTGCCTTTGATTTGCTTCTTGAGGCGCATGCATAAAGATTTGCATTAGGGAGTGTTTTTAGATCTGAGCTGAATTTTTCAGCAATACTCCCACACCCAAGAATACCCCAGTTCCATTTTTTTGTCATTTTATAAGTTTCTGTTCTATTCGTTGTCTGTCTTCATCACTAAATTGTACATTCTTCAATGCTTTCTGGTACAACAGTCTGGCTTTCTCTGTTTGATTGCTCTGCTCATAAATACTTCCAAGTAACAAGTAAGCATCAGGATAAGATGGATGGTTTATGTTAGCCTTTTGCAATAGTATGATTGCACCTTCTGTTTGTCCTGATTTATTAAGATAATAGGCATAACTATATAAATATTTGGGCTCTTCAGGAGCAAGTTCCATTGCTTTTTTGCTCCATTGCAATGATTCCTCAGGTTTTCGCTCAGTAAGAATAACACTCAGGTTATATGCGGCCTGTGCAGATTCAGGATTTACTTCAGTCACCTTCCGCATTGCGGTTTCAGCCTCCTCTAATCGTCCCAATTCTCCCATTAGCATAGCAAAATTCAGATTAGTAGCTTCATTTTCAGGATCTATCTCAAGTGCTCTATATAATCGATTCAGAGCTAATTCTTTTTGTCCCAGAAGATTATAAGCAAAGGATTGATTAATCAAAGGAGCTACGGCATCCGGAAATAGTTCAATAGATTTCTCATAAGCAGCAATAGCTTCATCCAGTTTCTGTTGATTTTGATAGTAATTGCCAAGGTTATAATGGGCGGCCCAATCATCTGGTCTGGCCAGAAAAGCTTTCTCATATTCTGTCATCAAGGAGCTCAGTGCTTCCATTTCGCCGACAGAGAAGGCACCTTGCGGGAAGCTTGCGATACTGCTGGCAGCTGCTCTTCTTACCACTCTGTATGGATCGCGGCTTGCCTGAAGAAGCATGGTTTTGGTTTCATCAGCAGGAATCATACCTAATAGATTAATAACTGCTGCCCTTACCATAGGTGAAGGGTTATTGGCATGTGCTAAGATGGCGGGCCATTTCATTTCATTATCAAGAGTGGCCATAATACGGATAAATGAGGTGGTGTATACCTCGTTGAACTCATTGTTATAAAGAGCGATAAGAGTTTCATCAAGAAACTTCCATTCGCCAATCCTGGCATCCATCAATAATCTTCCATTTCTTAGAGTTTCTTTCTGATAATCAGTCCCTTTCCATTTTTCCGTCCAATTATTAGCCCACTCGTTGGTTTCTTTCTCATGACAAATATTGCATGCATTGGGCGAATCAAAAGTGATGCTTGCAGCTGGCATTGGCGGACGCATAGAATGATCACTTCGTTCCATGCGAGCGAAAGTTGTTTTGGGCATATGACAAGCGATGCACTTAATGCCTTCAGTTCCTTCAGGGTGATGACTGTGTTCAGAAATGTTATTTACATTTTCTTCATGACAGGGCATGCAGGCTCCATTTTGATTCTCGTTTGCATAACGATATCTGCCTGATGAGGTGTGGCAATGTATACAATCAAGCCGTCCTGATATGGCACACTCACTTTGATGCCACGTGGTCATGGTGTAGTTTTCGCCCAAATCCCGACCATCGGGATAGAAATCAGGATCTTCTAGTGTTACCAAGTCAAAATGATCAAAAAACTTTTCTCCGGGAGGATAGGATAGAGTTAAAGATCTCATCTTAGCATGACATGGGGCGCATGAAGAATTGTTCTGTTCATGAGTAAAAGTGGATGTAACAACTAAGCCAATATCATTTGGAATCTCATCACCTTCTTTGTGTTTTCTGAAGATATCTATGTGTTCCTGACTCGGACCATGACAAGTCTCACAATTAATTCCGGCTTCTTTCCAGGTAGTAATGTAATTCCCGCTATGCAGGTCGTAATTATTTTCAAGCTGACTGATATGACAGGAATGGCAACTGGTGTTAAAAGTATAAGCAAAGTTGTGCCAGTCGAGCTCTTCATCCTCAAGTGGATCTACAAAATGACGAACTGCCGATGCCGGAGTGTTATACCATTCTTCTGCTTTTATGTCATAGGCAAGGGGCAATACCTGCAATCTTCCCTGATCAAATGGTGTCAGAAAATAATAAATATATTTTCCTCCAAGAGCATGGATAGCCGGATATTCCTTAACCTGATTATCCTTTTTCTCGATCATGATAAGGGAGTCATTCCGCACAATTGCAGTGAAAGTATATTCCTT
>JAGLDP010000006.1 GCA_023145515.1 Bacteroidales bacterium | reverse complement strand
GTGTCTTGTTATAATTTTAAAGCATGAAAAAGAGATATTATTATGGGATTGCTGTTTTAGTAACCATTGTGGCTATTGTTATCTACAGTGCCTCAGGCGACGATTCATCTGTTGAAGTTTCAACATTTGTTGAACAAGGAGAGTTTAACGTTGTTGTTAGTACAACAGGAGAGTTGCAAGCTTTGAACTCTACCGATATCAGGGGACCTGAGGGTTTGCGTGAGGTACGTGTGCATAGTGTGAAAATTGTTGATTTGATTCCTGAGGGAACAATTGTAAAGGCTGGAGATTATGTTGCTACTCTTGACAGGTCAGAAGCTACACAGCGACTGCAGAGTCAGGCTGATGAACTTATATCTGATGAGGCAGCTTACAATCAGACTCTTTTGGATACAACTATAACTTTGCTTGATTTTAGAAACAAGATTAAGGATTTGGAGTACGGACTGGAAGAAAGGGAGATAGTACTCAGTCAATCTCAATTTGAGCCACCTGCTACCATAAGGCAAGCTGAGATGAATTTAGATAAGTCAAAAAGGGCTCTTCAACAGGCGAAAATAAATTACAAATTGAAAGAGGAACAGACAAAATCTCAGGTACGCAGATCTAAAGGCCGTTTAGATGAGGAGTATCGCGAAAGAGAAAAGCTTTTGCATGCCCTGGAAGGGTTTGAGATTTACGCACCTCAGTCTGGCATGGTTATTTATAAAAAAGAATGGGGCGGAGCTAAAAGAAAAGTTGGTTCATCCATTAATGCCTGGGATCCTGTTGTTGCAACATTACCTGATCTAACAACTATGATTTCAAAGACTTATGTAAATGAGATTGATATCAGTAAACTGAATGTAGGTCAAACAGTCTTACTTGGAGTGGATGCTTTTCCTGATCGTGAGTACACAGGTATTGTTATTGAGGTTGCAAATGTTGGTGAGCAATTATCTTCATCTGATGCCAAGGTGTTTGAGGTTGTTGTTCAGTTAAATGAAACAGACTCTATACTTAGGCCATCAATGACAACTGTTAACGAGGTATTGACTGGCTCTTTTGAAAATGTGGTATTTATTCCACTTGAATCAGTGCACAGTACAGATAGCATGTCATACGTTATAAAGGCAAAAAATAAGATTCGGCAAATTGTTGATCTCGGTCAGGCTAACGAAAACTACATTATCGTTTCTGAAGGTCTTGAGGCAGGCGAAGAAATTTTACTTACAATACCACTAGGCAGCGAAGGCTGGGAATACAGTGGTTGGGATATTTTTGAAAAAGTTAAAACGCGCCGAATTGAGGAGGAAAAAAGGAAGAAGGAAGATGCTGCTAAGCGAAGAGAGCAAATGGAAAAAGAGATGAAGCAGCGTGAAGCAATGAATAAGTTAAATATGGATAAGTTGCCTGCTGATCAACGTAAACGTGTTCAGCAAATGATGAAAAGTGGTGGTCAGAGATCATCCGGTGGAGGCACACGCTCTGTTCAGATGAGAATTCAACGTTAAGCTGTTTATTTCATGGTTAGAAGATATTTACACGATATTGTTATCGCTCTGGAAGCCATTCTGGCTAACAAGCTGAAGTCAATGCTAACGGCACTGGGTATTATTTTTGGTGTGGCTGCTGTTATCACAATGTTGGCTATTGGTGCTGGTGCACAGCAGGAAATTCTGGATCAGATCAAAATGGTAGGCGTAAATAATATTATTATAGAGCCTATCGTTGATCAGTCCTCTTCTTCTGGAGGAGGGGAAGGGGATGATGGAGAAAAGGAATCAAAGAAATTCTCTAATGGACTCAACCTACTGGATGTTAAGGCTATTGCAGCTTTATTACCTACAATAAAGCAGGTTAGCTCTGAGATCAAACTGAATTCTTTTGTGCAACACAATCAGGTGAGAAGGCCTACTGTTTTATTGGGGGTTGATCCTTCTTACTTTAAGCTGTTTAATATTAATTTGAAGAGGGGGAATTCTTTTTCTAATCACCATGAAGAATATGGACAAGCAGTTTGTTTGATTGGTGCAAATGTGGCCTCTTTGTTGTTCCCTGCTGAAGATGCGATTGGGGAATTTATAAAAGTCGGACATGCATGGTTGCGGGTGATTGGTATTCTGGAGAAAAGAGATGTGATGGTTTCTTCTTCTTCGGCTGGTTTGGGAATAAGCAATACCAATGATCAGGTCTTTATTCCTTCAAAAACCATGCTGGTTCGATATATGAATCGTGCAATTGTTAACACCAAGCTGCCTCAATCTTCTGGAATTCAAATGTTTGGACGTGGTCGCGGCCGGATGAATATGATGATTGCTCAATCAATGACAACAGGAGGAGATGAAGGCACTGCAACAGTACAAAACTATAATCAATTGGATAAGATTATAGTTCAGGTAAATGAGACAGAGATGCTTGAGCCTACTACTGAGATTTTGTCCCGGATGTTATTAAGACGACACAATGGTGTTGCCGATTTTAAGATTACGGTTCCGGAATTACTGTTGAAGCAACAGCAACGTACTAAAGATGTATTTAATATCGTTTTAGGTGCAATTGCAAGTATTTCATTGATTGTTGGTGGTATTGGCATTATGAACATAATGTTAGCTTCAGTAATGGAGAGAATAAGGGAAATTGGTACACGCCAGGCCATAGGAGCTTCAAGAAAAGATATTGTTATCCAATTTCTGGCAGAATCAACCCTGATTAGTATTGTTGGCGGATTAATCGGAGTAATTCTGGGTATTGTATTATCCAGACTTATAACTCACTTCGCTGAGATCTTAACCATTGTTAGTCCATTTTCTGTGCTGATTGCATTTGGTGTTTCTGCGGCTGTTGGTATTATATTCGGTTATTTGCCTGCCAAACGGGCATCAGAGCAAGATCCTGTTGAATCTCTGAGGGCAAATTAGTAAATTGCGTTAAAAATTACCTTATGAAAAGTGTTTATGCTGTCTTATTATCCTTGTCGTGCCTACTATCTGTTCAAAGTTATGGACAGTCGCAAGAAATAAAGACACTCATTCTTGAAGAAGTTATAACTATTGCACAGAATAACTCAGTTGAAGCTATTCTTGCCAGGCATCGCTTTAATAATTCTTATTGGTCGTACAGAAGTTATAAAGCCAGTTATCTGCCTTCAATATCAATGAATGCAGATCTGGTGGATTTCAATAGGTCCATTGTTAAAAATAATATTTTAGTTGGAGGTGAATGGGTTGAGCAATATGCTCCTACAAATCGTCTGAATTCTTCCATCAGTATGCAATTGATGCAGAATATCCCAATCACCGGAGGACGGATTTTTGTGAATTCCGAACTGGGGCGTCTTGATTTGTTGAATGACGATCCTGCTACAATGATGTCGACTCCAATTAGTGTTGGTTTTCGACAGCCTTTGTTTTCTTACAATGAGTTCAAGTGGGAAAGGAAAATTGAACCAATGAAATATGAGGAGGCGAAAAAGCAGTTTCTTACTTCTATGGAGGACGTGAATCTTAAGGCCTGCAGATTGTTTTTTGATATGGCTTTGGCTCAGATGAACCTACGTACCAGTACATTGAATGTTGCTAATAATGATACACTTTACAGGATTGCCAACGGCCGTTTTGAATTGGGGATGATTGATCAGGGAGACTTGATGCAGATGGAGCTGAACTTCTTGAATTCTACAGATAATCAAACTAAGAGTAAATTAGACCTTGAGGTTAAAAGAGCAAGGCTAAGAATCTTTCTTGGCTACACTGATATTGTTGATTTTGAGCTAATTACATCCAAGGATGTGCCTGGTTTTGGTGTTGACGTTGAAAAGGCGATGAATTATGCCAGAGATAATAACCCCCAAATGCTTTCCATGGAAAGGCAGCTTTTGGAAGCTAACCAGAGCTTGGCTCAGGCAAAGGCTAATGCAAGGTTTAACGCTGATTTGGTAGCTAGTTATGGCTTGACTCAAAGGGCATCTGATTTCGCAGGTGTTTATAAAAATCCACAAGAATCGCAGCGGGTTTCTGTTGGAGTTTCAGTGCCAATCCTTGACTGGGGTATGCGCAAAGGTAAGGTCAAAATGGCCGAATCAAGTCGTGATGTGGTATTATTGTCTGTTCAACAACAAAAAATTGATTTCGATCAGGGGATTTATCTGGATGTTATGCAGTTCAACATGCAGTCAGATCAGCTTGCTCTTGCTGCCAAAAAAGATACTATTTCTCAAACAAGATATGATATTACAAAGCAGAAATTCCTGATAGGCAAAGTTGACGTGTTGAAGTTAAATGATGCACTGAATTCAAAGGATGCTGCTATCATTAACTATATGCAAGCATTGAGAACCTATTGGGATTACTACTATAATGTGAGGAAAACCACTCTCTTTGATTTCGAGAGAAATCAAGCGCTAGAACAAGATTATGATGATTTGCTAAAATAGGTGTCCCTACCTGTTTCTTGAACCTGACCCAGCATAATATATATGCTGGGTTTTTTCAAGAAAAATAGATATATTTGCGCCTCCAAAAGAAAAGTGTTATTAATAATAAAATAAATCTCAGAACAGATGCGTAATAAAGGAGCGATCAAGGTATTTGCGATTGCCATGGCATTGGTCTCAATCTATCAGTTATCTTTCACATGGAAGACAAATCAGATTAATAAAGCGGCACAAGAATATGCCCAGGGTGATAAAGCCCGCCTGACCTTTTATAAAGACTCATTATCAGGTGAGCCAGTTTATAATTTCTTGGGTTTAAAGAAGTACACTTATCGTGAGTGTCAGGAAAGAGAGTTTAACTTGGGTCTCGACCTCAAAGGCGGAATGAACGTTACTCTTGAGGTATCCGTTGTTGACCTTATTAATTCGTTGGCAAATTTCTCTACTGATACCACTTTTACAAGTGCCTTGGTGTTGGCTAAAAAATTACAAACGGATAGTCAGGATGATTTTGTTACCCTTTTTGGACAGGCTTTCGAGACTGTTGATCCAAATGGTAATTTGTCAGCTATCTTTAATACAATAGAACTTCGCGATCGTATCCAGTATAATTCTACTAACGCAGAAGTACTAGATGTGATACGAGAGGAAACCGATGTAGCCATTGACAATTCAGTATTGATTCTTAGAAATAGGATTGATCAATTTGGCGTTGCTCAGCCTAACTTTCAGGAACTGGGAACAAAAGGCCGGGTTTTAATTGAATTGCCAGGTATAAAAGATCAAAAGCGTGTCAGGAAACTTCTTCAGGGTGCAGCTAAGCTTGAAATATGGGAGACATATGAGAACTCTGAATTATGGGAATTCTTCTTGAGTGCCAATGAAAAAATCAAGGAGCTAAATGATATCGAATCAGGAGAGACAGAGTCTGTAGACGAAGCTGTAGTTGAAGAGGAGAACGTGACTGCTGAGGCTGATACAGCAACAAGTCTGATTGATCAGTTAGAAAGTGATACTACTGCTTTAGATGATCAAAGTTCATTAGAAGAATTTGCTAAAAACTTTCCGCTATTTGCTGTTCTGAAACCTGCATCTACAGGTGATCAATTATATACCGGTCCTACTGTAGGATTTTCGCATTTTCGGGATACTGCAAAAGTAAACCATTACTTAAGCATTCCACAGGTTAAGGCAGTATTCCCAACCAACGTACGTTTCTACTGGACAGCTGATCCTTTGACTCAAAGTAAGGAAACATATGAATTAGTCGCAATTAAGGTAACCAACCGTGAAGGGAAACCTGCACTTGATGGGTCTGCCATAAGCAGAGCCAGCGATGGTTTTGATGCTATGTCTAAACCTGAGGTTTCACTTACTATGGATGCTGAGGGAGGCCGGGTATGGCAGCGACTCACAAAAGAAAATATTGGGCGTCACATTGCTATTGTTCTTGATAACTATGTTAGATCTAAACCAGTTGTTAATTCTGAAATCTCTGGGGGACGTACTTCAATTTCTGGAGGTGGAATGACAATCAATGATGCACAAGACCTTGCAAATGTGTTGAAATCTGGTAAGATGGATGCACCGGCTATTATTATTCAGGAAGAAGTTGTTGGACCTTCGCTAGGACGAGAAGCAATACAGTCTGGTTTGCTATCATTCATTATTGCTTTCCTTTTGGTTCTGTTATATATGATTTTCTACTATAACCGGGCTGGTTTTGTTGCAAACCTGGCATTGGTGGTTAACGTATTCTTTATCATGGGGGTTCTCGCATCCCTGGGAGCTGTACTGACTTTGCCTGGAATTGCAGGTATTGTGCTTACAATTGGTATGTCAGTTGATGCCAATGTGCTGATCTTTGAAAGAATCAGAGAAGAATTGTTGTCTGGTAAGAACTTGAAGATTGCAATTAAGGATGGTTATAAGAATGCTTATTCAGCTATTATTGATGCCAACTTTACAACATTGTTAACCGGAATTATCCTGATTGTTGTAGGTACTGGTCCTATCCGTGGATTTGCTACTACCTTGGTAATTGGTATTTTCACTTCACTATTCTCTGCAATATTCATTACCCGATTAATTTTTGAAAATTGGCTCGGTAAGGATAAGAAGATTTCGTTCTCTACTAAACTAACTGAAGGAGCGTTTAAAAACCTTAACGTTAAGTTCCTGGAGAAAAGAAAAATATTCTATTACATTTCTACTGCATTAATACTGGTTTCAATTGTTTCTCTTTCTACACGGAAGTTAAACCTTGGAGTGGATTTCTCAGGTGGACGTACTTATGTTGTGCGCTTTGAAAATCCGGTTAGTACTGAAGATATTACAGTAGCATTGTCTACTCCTTTTGGCTCTGAGCCTCAGGTTAAAACTTATGGTGGTGACAGTCAAGTGAAAATTACGACTAAGTTCCTCATCGATAGTGATGATCCTAATGCAGACGAAGTTGTTGAAACTGCACTATATGATGGATTGAAATCTTTTCTGCCGGCTGATGTTAGTATTGATGAATTCCTTTATGAAGATACTTATATACAGAATTCACATCTGGTAGGACCTACCATTGCTGATGATATTATTAAGTCTGCGATTATCTCGATAATCCTGGCCTTGTTTGGTATCTTCCTTTATATTCTGCTTCGTTTCCGTACATGGCAGTTTGGTCTGGGTGCCGTAGCAGCCCTGTTTCATGATGTGATTATTGTTCTTGGTGTTTTCTCACTACTCTATAGTATTATGCCTTTTTCTCTTGAGATTGATCAGGCATTTATTGCTGCGATTCTAACGGTAGTAGGTTACTCTATTAATGATACCGTAGTTGTGTTTGACCGTGTTCGTGAATACGTTGGTTTATATCGCAAACGTGAAAGAAAACTTATTATTGATCAGGCATTGAACTCAACACTCAGTCGTACCTTCAGTACATCATTGAGTACATTTGTGGTACTGCTTGCTATCTTTATTTTTGGTGGCGTTGGTATTCGTGGATTTATCTTTGCTATGATGATCGGAGTTATAGTTGGTACATACTCTTCTCTCTTCATTGCCTCTCCTATAGTTTATGACCTGGTTAAGAAAGAAGACTCTTCTTCAAAAGACAAGGCGATTAAAGGAAAGACTAATAAGAAGTAGTCTAATCAAAATACTTGAATTAAAACCCTGGATGAATAATCCGGGGTTTTCTTTATATTTGCATTCTAAAATTCTCTAAAAAATGCCCGGCTATATAGCTTTTATTGGTGGTTCCGAAATTGTCATAGTCTTCTTTGTGGTGCTACTTTTGTTTGGTGCTGACAAA